>DATMFX010000398.1:0-2199 GCA_035555995.1 Hyphomicrobiales bacterium
CCGGCCGGCTTCGCCGTGTACTCCGGAGACGACACCACTGCGTTGGAACTGATACTGCTGGGCGCAAAAGGGAACATTTCCGTGACCGCCAATGTCATACCCAACGTGATGAGCAAGATCTGCAGCCTCGGCCTTGCCGGCAAGGCGGAAGAAGCGCGCGCGCTCAACCAGCGCGTGGCCGCCCTGCACAAGGACCTGTTCCTCGAATCCAATCCCGTGCCGGTCAAATGGGCCTTGCGCGAAATGGGCCTGATCCAGGCAGGCATCCGTCTGCCGCTGGTGGAACTGGACCCCCTCTATCACGACACCCTGCGCAATACGCTGCAGGCAACCGGTGCGTTATGAAGTCGACCTTGTCCCGCCGTTCCCTCACCTCCCTGTGTGTATGCCTGCCGGCGCTGATGCTGTTGCAGTCCTGTTCGCTGATGTCCCGCGTGCCCGGCATGGACCGGCTGGCCGGCGAAGAGGGCATGTTCCGCGACCGCAAGGGCGAATACCTGGAAGCGACCACCATCGAGCGCACCCGCATTCCCGACGGGCTCGACAGCTTCGTCATCGATGATTTGCTGTATATCCCCGATGTGCCGGGCAGCGCGGATCAGGCGCTGCTCGATGCGCCGCGTCCGCGCCCGCTGGAAGGCAGCTCCGACCGCGAAGTGGTGATTCAGCGCATGGACGAGCGCAGCTGGATCGTGGTGGACGTAAGCCCGAGCCAGGTGTGGCCGCGCATCCGCGACTACTGGCGCTCGCGCCAGATCGAGATTGCCGCCGAGAACCCCACGGCAGGGGTGATGGAAACCGCCTGGTTCGTGCGCGAAGGCAACGTGCTGACCCGCGACCGCGTGCGGGTGATGGTGGAAACCGGTTTCCAGGACGACAGCTCCGAAATCACGCTGCTGCAGATGTCGCAGCCGCAGGCCACGCCCGCCTTCGACCAGGCGCCCTGGCCGGCCAGCTCGCAGGAAGGCGAGGTGGAAAACGCGCTGGTGGCCGATTTGTCCAGCTACCTGGCGGACGTGGCCGATCTTTACACCGCCTCGTCGGTGTCGCTGCTGGCCGGCAGTATTTCCGGCACCGGCAAGGCTGCGCTGGAAACCGGCTCGAACGGCATGCTGCTGCGCCTGATGGCGCCTTACGAACGCAGCTGGGCGGCGGTGGGCCGTGCCCTGCTGCGCGCCGATGTTCCGGTGGACGACCAGAACGTCACCAGCGGTGTCTATGAAGTGACCTACGTACCCGGCTCCGAGGATGACGACGAGTTGGAAGAACCCGGCTTCTTCAAGCGCGTGTTCACGCTCAACGGCCTGTTTTCCTCCAATGAGAACCGGGAACCGGTGCCGTTGAAGGTGCAGTTGCAGCGCAGCGCCAACGGCATTGAAGTACGTGTGGAACCGACCGCCGGCGGGCCGCAAAGCCAGGATGCCGCCGAGCGGCTGCTGCAGCTGATTCGCAACACCATTGCCTGAGGCAGGCTACCCCTCGGGCGCATTCCCCGTATTCCGGAGCAGAGCATGGAAAAACGTGAGTTGATTTACACCGGCAAGGCGAAAAGCGTCTACAGCACGGACGACCCCAAGCTGTTCGTGATGCATTATCGCAACGACACCTCGGCCTTCGACGGCACCAAGGTGGAGAAGCTGGCGGACAAGGGCCGGGTGAACAACCTGTTCAATGCCTTCATCATGGACAAGCTGGCGCAGGCGGGGGTGAAGTCGCATTTCGTCAAGCGCTTGAACGACAACGACTCGCTGGTGCTCAAGCTCGACATGATTCCGGTGGAATGCGTGGTGCGCAATCATGCCGCAGGCAGCCTCGTCAAACGCTACGGCATCGCCGAAGGCACCGCGATCGATCCGCCCACGTTCGAGTTCTTCCTCAAGAGCGACGCCCTGCACGATCCCATGATCAACGATTCCCACATCCTGTCGTTCGGCTGGGCCACGCAGGAGCAGATCGATGCCATGAAGGCGCTCACCTTCAAGGTCAACGGCGTGCTCAAGCAGTTGTTCGATGCCGCCGGCATGTTGCTGGTGGATTACAAGCTGGAATTCGGCATGCACGACGGCGAGCTCCTGCTTGGCGACGAATTCAGCCCCGACGGCTGCCGCATCTGGGACAAGGCCACCCGCAAGAAAATGGACAAGGATCGTTTCCGGCAGGATCTGGGCGACGTGATCGAAACCTACCGTGAGGTGGGCG
>DATMFX010000399.1:0-2485 GCA_035555995.1 Hyphomicrobiales bacterium
TACCTGGCTGGCCGCGTTGAAGCCTTGAAACGTATCGACGCAGCGCTTATTAAAGTGGGAGCCGCCTGACGCGGCGTCTGAATCCGGGAGCCGTCATATGGCCCGTAAGCCAAAGCCCGCCTGTACCGATCCGCATCACCATGTCGATGATGCCCCCGGCTTCATTGCCGCGGTGGAGCGTGCCTGCCGTGAGCGCGGCCTGCGGCTGACCCCCATCCGCGCCCAGGTGCTCAGCCTGATTGCCAAGGCGGGCAAGCCGGTCAAGGCCTACGAGTTGCTGGAGTGGGCGCGGTCGGGCAAAGGGGTCGGCGCCGACGCGCCGCCCACCATCTATCGCGCGCTGGATTTCCTGATGGCCAACGGATTCGTGCACAAGCTGCAGTCGGTGAACGCGTTCGTCGCTTGCCATCATCCCAACAGCGCGCAACATTCGGTGCCCTTCCTCATTTGCGACCGCTGCCACAATGCCGTCGAGCTGGAGGACCTGGAGGTGGTCGCACAACTGGACGCGCGCGCCAAGGCGCTGGGCTTCCAGCCGCAGGCGCAGACCCTGGAAGTACACGGCTTGTGCGCAGAGTGCGCCGGGCCCGCAGCATGAAGCCGGCACGATCCTGGTCGATCAACTTGGCCTGCGCACTGGCCTGCGGTGCGGTCTCGGCCTGTACGGGTGCCGGATCGCAGGCTGCCTACGAGCGGCAGCCTGCAGGCGCGCTGCCCGCCTCGACTGCGGCGGGTTTCATGCAGAACCTGTCCGTCCATTGCGGCCAGGCCTATGCCGGACGGGTGCTGACGAACCTACCTGAGCAGGCGGATGATCCATTTGCTGGCCAGCCTTTGGTCATGCACGTGCGTGAATGCAGCCAAGACCACATCAAGATTCCGTTCCATGTGGGCGAGGACCGTAGCCGGACCTGGGTAATCAGCCGAACCACTACGGGCCTGCGGCTGAAGCATGACCACCGCCACCGCGATGGCAGCGAGGATGCCGTGACCCAGTACGGCGGCGACACCGCGGAGCCGGGTACCCATGAGCGCCAGGAATTCCCCGTGGACGCCGATTCGATCGCGATGTTCCAACGCGAGGCACTGACCGCGTCGGTGACCAATACCTGGGCGATGGAGATCGAGCCGGGCAGCCGCTTTCTCTACGAATTGTCGCGACCGGGCGGCAGGCTGTTCCAGGTGGAATTCGATCTGACCCAAGCCGTTACGCCGCCTCCTGCGCCCTGGGGGCACTAGCCGGGGTTGCCTCGGCAGCGCTGCGCGAGCATGGCCCCGGGGGTTAGAGGGTTAGGCGGCAGTGGGCGCAGTGCGCAAGGAAGGCTCGCGTATGGGCAGGTTGGCAACGGCGGCCACCAGCGCCAAGGCCATGTCCGCGTACCACATCCAGCTGAAATCGCCGAAGCGCTCCAATGCCACGCCGCCAAGCCAGGCGCCGAAGAAACCGCCGATCTGGTGTGAAAGCAGGGTCAACCCGAACAGCGTGCCGAGGTAGCGCGTACCGAATAATTTGCCCACCAGGCCAGCGGTGGGCGGTACCGTGGCGAGCCAGGTAAAGCCCAGGGCGGCCGCAAAAAGGTAGAAGGTCAGCGGGGTAGGGGGCGAGAGCAGGTAAAGGGCGATTATCACGGCGCGGCTGGCGTACATCCAGGCCAGCAACCACTTCATGCGATAGCGCTGACCCAGCACGCCCACGATCAGGCTGCCGGCCACGTTGAATAGCCCGATCAATGCCAATGCCGCCGCCGATACGCTGGCTGGCAGCCCGCACAGGGCGATCTCGCCCGGCAAGTGGGTGACCAGGAAGGCGATGTGGACCCCGCAGGTGAAGAACCCCAGGTGCAGGCACCAATAGCTGCGGTCGCGCAGGGCGATGTGCAACTGCTGGCGCAGGGTCTTATCAGGCTCGGGTGGCATCACGGCTGGCATCACGGCCGGCAGGGGTGCGGCGTGGCCTGGGCTGGCAGGCACGTCGTGCTGCGCCTGCGAGCATGCGGTGGGACGCGGACGCAATGCACGTGCAAGTGGCAGGGTCAGCAGCGACGATGCCGCCAGGGTGAACATGGCCATGGCCCAGCCGGCGGTGCTGATGATCGCTTGGATCAGGGGTGCGAATACGAACTGTCCCAGCGAGCCGCCGGCATTGACGAAGCCTGCGGCGAACGAGCGCCGTTCCGGTGCCAGCTCGCGCGAAGTGGCGCCAATGAGAATCGAAAAGCTGCCCGCACCCGCACCCGCCGCAGCCAACAGGCCCATGGTGACCATCAAGCCCCAGGAGGAGGGTAGCCAGGGTGTCAGCGCCAGGCCGATGGCCAGTAGCACGCCGCCGGCGGCCACGACGCGCGGCGCGCCGTGTTTGTCGGCGATGGCGCCAAATACCGGTTGCGCGGCACCCCATACGAACTGGCCCACCGCCAGGGCCAGACTGATGGCGGCGATGCCAACACCGGTATCCCGGTGAATGGGAACGATGAAGAGCCCGGAG
>DATMFX010000400.1:0-8343 GCA_035555995.1 Hyphomicrobiales bacterium
CGCCGGGCATGACGTGGCGCGCGAACCCTACGTGATAAGCGCCTTATCGGCGTGCAGCTGCAGGCCAACGATTACTTCGAACACCTGAACCTGCAGGAACTGCTGCGCCTTTTTGCCTCGCTCTACGGCAGCAACGCACAGCCGCTGGCGCTGCTCGACCAGGTCAATCTGCGCGAAAAAGCCAAGGCGCGGCCGGCCCAGCTTTCCGGTGGCCAGAAGCAGCGCTTTTCCATCGCCTGCGCGCTGGTGAACGAACCCCGCGTATTGTTCCTGGACGAACCCACCACCGGGCTCGACCCGCAGGCCAAGCGCAAACTCTGGACCCTGGTGGAAACGCTCAACGCCGGCGGCATGACCATCGTGCTCACCACCCACAACATGGAAGAAGCCGAACACCTGTGCGATCGCCTGGCCATCATGGACCACGGCCGCATCATCGCCGAAGGCAGCCCGCAATCATTGATCGAGCGCTTCGCCCCCACCCCTGGCAAGGCACCCACGCAGGGCAATCTGGAAGACGTGTTCCTGCATCTCACCGGCCACGACCTGAGGGAATAGGGATGAAACAGCTCATGGCCATGGCGCTCACCTTCCTGCGCATCTTCTCGCGCGACCGGCAGGCGATTTTCTTTTCGCTATTCTTTCCGGTGATCTTCATTTCGGTGTTCGGCCTGATCGGCAGCGCCGGCGAGGATCCGATCGCCATCGGCGTGGTGGACGGCGCCGCCACGCCGCTGTCGCAACAGTTCATCGCGGCGCTGGCCACCCAGCCACGCTTCGCCCTCACCCAGGGCAGTGAAGACACGCTGCGCCCGCAGGTCATCGACGGCAGTCTCGCCTTGCTCCTGGTGATTCCCGACGGCTTCGACGACGAACTGGCGGCAAGCACGTTGCGCGTGATCGCCGTCACCAGCCAGGTACGCCAGCTCGACCTGGTGCTGCCGGTACTGGAACAGGCGCTGGTGGACATCGAACGCCAACTGCGCGACACCCCGCCGCTGTTCACCCTGCAGTTGGAAGACGTGGAAGCCCGCCCGCAAAACTACCTGGCCTTTCTGGTGCCCGGCATGCTCGCCTTCGTGGTGATGCAGATCAGCATCGCCGGCAGCGGCTACAACATCGTCGAATACCGCCGCAAAGGCATACTCAAGCGCCTGTTCGTCACCCCGCTGGCGCCACGCCACTTCATCGGCGCCCTGGTGGTGGCCCGCTCCCTGCTCTGCCTGCTGCAACTCTCGCTGCTGCTCGGCTACGCCATATGGATACTGGAAGTTCCCCTCGCCGGCAGCCTCATCCTGCTCTACTTCGTGATCCTGCTCGGCACCGCCACCTTCCTCAGCCTGGGCTTCTGCCTCGGTAGCCTCGCCAAAACCCAGCAGACCATCATGGCCCTCGGCAACATCGTCACCTTCCCGCAGCTGCTGCTATCGGGCGTCTTCTACCCCATCGACATCCTGCCCGGCTTCATCCAACCCCTCGCCCGGCTACTGCCCCTCAGCTTCCTCGCCGACACCCTGCGCAGCATCGCCGTGGACGCCGCCACCCTGACGACGCTTTGGCCACAACTGCTCGGCCTCACCTTCTGGTGCGCACTCTTCCTGTTCCTCGCCACCCGCCTCTTCGTCTGGAAAGACGTGGCGGCCTAAAAACACGGACAGCAAGGTTTACATTTCCGTGCGGAACACCGAAGCCGGCGCAATCGATGCGGACCAATCAAACCAAAAAAACTACCGCTGCCGCTTGAGCGCCACCGCCAACTCCCGCGAAAACCGATGCAACCCCACCGGCGCAATACTCACCAGTTCCCACCCTTCCCGCCCCAACTCATTCAACTGCTGCTCCAACTCCTGCATATCCAACTGCCCAGTCATGAAACTGCCCTTCTTGAAACGCACCACCTTGTATTCCCAGCGCATCACTGTTCCCCTCCCGCCTCATCCTGTTCGGATTCGCTATCCACCACGTCGGTCACCACCTTCTGCACCAGTTTCACCCGCCCGCTTTTCACCAGCGCATCGCGCAGCACGTACTCGATCTGCGCATTGAGGCTGCGCAGATCATCGTCGGCCCAGCGCTGCATCGCCGCCAGCACGGATTCGTTGATGCGCAGGGGGTAGGCTTTCTTACTCATCAGTACAGCGAGCCGGCGTTGATCACCGGTCTCGCCTGCTGGTCGCCGCACAGCACCACCAGCAGATTGCTGACCATCGCCGCCTTGCGCTCGCTGTCCAGCTCCACCACGGCTTCCGCGGCCAGTTGTTCCAGCGCCGCCGACACCATGCCCACCGCGCCCTGCACGATGATGCGCCGCGCCGCCAGCACCGCGCTGGCCTGTTGCCGCTGCAGCATGGCCTGGGCGATCTCGGGCGCGTACGCCAGATGGCTCAGGCGCGCTTCCAGCACTTCCACGCCCGCCTTCTGCAAGCGTTCGTGCACTTCCTCGCGCAGCTTTTGCGAAATTTCGACCGAATGGCTGCGCAGCGAAATGCCCTGCACTTCACCGGCGTGATCCTCGTAGGGATAGCTGGTGGCGAGATTGCGCAGCGCCGCCTCGCTCTGGATGGTCACGTAGTTTTCGTAGTTATCCACCTCGAACACCGCCTCGGCGCTGTCCACCACCCGCCACACCACCACCGCGGCGATTTCGATCGGATTGCCGTTGGCGTCGTTGACCTTGAGCTTGCCGCTCTCGAAGTTCCGCACCCGCAGACTTACCGCCTTCTTGGTGAAAAAGGGATTGGCCCAGCGCAGCCCGGCGAGACGGTCGCTGCCCACATAGCGGCCGAACAGCTGCAGTACCCGCGCCTGGTTGGGATGGACGTTGTAGAACCCGATGCCGAGCAGCAGCGTCAGCACGCCCCACACCGCGCCCACCCATTTGAACCCGAATGGCAGCGCCACGATGAGCGCCACCGCCACCAGCAACGACGCCAGCAGTACCGCAAGCGTCGCAAAACCATTGAATGAACGGACGGGATGTTCCTGAGTCATGAGCCTGGCCCCTTGTATTGTTATTGGCGCTTAATGATATCTTTTAGATATCACATTCTGTCAATAGCCCCCGCCGAAGAATTTCCGTCAGGGCGCAGCGCAAGGACGTCAGGGCTGGAACGCGTAGCTGAACTTGGCGAACACGGCACGCGCCGTGCGCAGCAGGCGGTGCTGGGCATCGTCGGCGTAGCCGCCATCGGAATAGCCGAGGTGGAACAGGGTGTGCGGATTCAATTGGTAGGCATAGACCAGCTGATTGTTGAGATAGCGCTCGCGCCGGGAACGCCCCTCGGTTTCGCGGTAAAGCGCTACATCGAAGGCCATGTCGGTGTACTGCACGATGTAGCGCAGCTGGCTGCGCAGGCTGAACTGTTGCACCAGGCGCAAATCCACGATGCCCGCGCGCCACAGGCGCCCGCCGTTTACCTCGAGCTGGGAATAATCGTACTGCCCTTCCAGCTGCAATTGGCGGCTGACCTGCCAGTTGAACTCGGGCGCGGCTTTCAGGTAGTCGCCCTCCTGCACGTTGTCGTAGTCGATCTGCGGCCCCGTTTCAGCATAGATCTTGAGCTGCAATGCACGCGACAGGCGCGTTTCGGCAAACAAGGTCAGCAGGCGCGTATCGAAGTGGCGGCCGGCGTACAGCTTGCGCTTGTCGATGTAGCCCCATTCCAGCACTGTTTGCCCGCGTCCTTTGATCTCGTAGAACACTTCCATGCCACGATCCAGGCTTTGCCCCGCCAGCGTGTCCCAATCGCCCCAGGACACCGACAGCTTCTGCGCGATCAGCCAGCCGGGTTCACGCCGATACCAGGTTCTGGCGCCTTCGAGTTGGCCGCCCACGTAATCCACCTGGTCGATGAAGCCCAGATCGGCGCGGAAATCCGGCGTTACCCGGCTCAGGCGCGCCTGCAGTTCGTAGTCGCGAGAACGATGAGCGAAATAGGTGGAAAACGCGCTGCCCGATTGGCTTGGCGCCAGGCCCTGCGCCTGCGCCGCCTCGGGATTGGTGGCACTGCTGTGCACCGCCTGGTAGCCGATGCGGTTGCTGCCGTCGAGCCAGTGCGTGCCGTCGAGGCCGACCACGGTGTTGGCGTAGCCGGCGCCCTCGCGCCGCGTCGTCAACAGGCCCAGGTTGCTCTGCGCGCCGAGGTCGCGCCGCACGCGCGCAATCAAGGCGCGGCTTTGCATGGCGTCGTGGAACAACCCCGACCCGGTGCTGCCGGGCAGCAGAAAGCTGGTCTGCTCGTCATCGGCGGCCAGCACCGCGTAGTTGTAGGTTCCCGACTTGCCCGACAGTTTCAGGCCCGCCCGCGGCACGGCGAGATTGCGCGTGTGCACCAGGTTGAACAAGGGCGAACGGAAATATTCGGCGCCGTCGAGAAAGAACGGGCGGCGCTCCGGATAATAGAGCGCAAAGGCATTGTTGACCTCGACCTGCAGCACGTCGGCTTCCACCTGGGAAAAATCCGGCTTGAGGGTGGCGTTGAGCACGCTTTCGTTGCTCAGTGACCAGCGCAGGTCCACCCCGCCCTGATGAGTGGTGCCGCCCTGCTGCCAGGTGTCGCCGGCCGCGCGGACATCCTCGCGTCCCGCCACCAGGTAAGGCGTCACCTGCCAGCCGCCGCCGTGGGGCACCTCAACGAAACCGCGCATGCTCTGGTATTGGCAAAGCTGGCATTTCTGGTTGCGATCGAAACGCACGCTGGCGAGTTCGAACCAGCTTTCCCGCACGTAATTGCGGAACAGCCCCACTTTCCAGTGCAGCTCGCCCTGGCGCGCGGGAAAGCGCAGGGTGCGCAGCGGAATCGCCAGTTCCACGCTGAAGCCGTCCTCGTGCAGACGTCCGGCGCTGTCCCACAGACCGTTCCAGCTGTGATCTTCCGGTTCGTCGGCGGTTTCGTTGCGGATGAAGTCGCCGCGCGCGCCAAGCGGATTGACGAAGAAGCCGAACGCGAAGCGCTGGTCGTCGAAGGTATCGAGGATGATTCCGACCGTGTCATCGTCCCAGATGTTGTCGTGCCGGCGCATGCCGGCGCGGATCGCGGCGGGATTGGGATCGCGCGCTTCGATGGCGACATACAGGGTGGTGCCGTCCTCATAAAGCCAGGCCGTGGTGGCCACCGGCGCTGCCGTACCCTCGCCAGGGTAGTTTTCATACGGCAGCTCGATGCGCGCCGCCTCGCGCCACATCGGTTCGTCCAATATGCCGTCGAGCCGGGGCGCCTGGTCGAGACGCGGCAACGCCGGCACCGGCTGCGCCGATACCGCAAACGCGCTCAGCAACAGAGGCAAGCCCACCCGGTATTTCAGTGCCATGGACACTCTCTGGATCGCAGGGAAACGGCCCGGCCCTCAGGCCAGCGCCTCCCCGGCCGCCGCTGCACGTTTGCGCGCGGGCAGCGGTAGCGGCTGCGCATCGCGGCGCGCCAGCGCCCGTGCCGCGCAGGCAAACGCCAGGCCAAGCGCCAGCATGGTGAGATCGAATCCGGCCATCACCCAATCGCCGTCCGGCAGACTATGGCCAAGATGGCGTTCGGTGGTCAGCACGTTGAGCAGCGGCAGCAGGCCATAGAGCAACGCGGCGGCACCAAGCAGTTCGATCCAGCCGCGACGCACGGGACGGAACACGGCGTAGACGAAGCTCAGCCCCCAGCACAGGAACATCGCCAGCACTTCCCATGCGGCGCGCTCTTCCACCCCCACCGGCAGCAAACGATTGGCCCAGAAATAAACGGCGATGCCAAGCGGCAGGCCGACGATGGTACCGACGTTGAGGCGTTCCACCAGCAGCAGCCCGCGATCCACGCGCCCTTCCGCCATGGCGCGGTTGCGCCGCTTGACGGTCCACAGCACCAGCCCCGTGGCCACCATGGCAGTGCCGAGCAGGCCGCTGAAGAAATAGACCCAGCGCAACAGCAGGCCCGCAAACTGCCCTTCGTGCAAGCCAAGCAGCACACTGCGCAGATAGGAAGGCGCGGCCTGTTGCTCGCTTTCCGTGAACACCAGCTCGCCGGTGCGGGAATACACCAGCGTCTGGCCGTCGTGCACCAGCGCACCGCGCGTCGGTGCCTGGGCAATCTCGTAATGGGCGTTGACGTCGCCCGGATGCTCCGCCACCACGTACCACAGCTCACGCCGCCCTTCGGGCCAGCGCTGGAACGCATCATTCACCACCTCGCGCAGCGGCACCATGGGCGCCGCGATGCCGGCCTCTTCCTCGCCGTGGTAGTGCGGAAAAAGTTCGTCGAAGAAACGCTCCTCGTCCTGCTCGCCCCAGCCGTAACCGATGCCGACGGTGGCCGGCACCACGGTGAACATCAGGAACAACAGCCCGCTGTAGGTGATCATCAGATGAAACGGCAAGGCCAATACGCTCAGCACGTTGTGCATGTCCAGCCAGGAGCGCTGACCCTTGAAGGGCCGGAAACTGAAGAAGTCCTTGAAGATTTTCTTGTGCGTGACGATGCCGCTGATGATCGCCACGAACATGAACATGGTGCAGACCATCACCAGCCAATAGGCCAGTTCATAAGGCATGTAGTGCAGTTCGTAATGCATGCGGTAGAGCGTCTGCCCGCCGCCGCTGTCCCGGATCGTCAACGGCTCGCCGCTGACGGGATCCAGAAAGGTTTCGTGGAACTGTTCATCGGCGCCCCGCCAGCCGATGCCGACGAAGGGATAGCGTTCGCTTGGCACGTCGATGTACCAGGAATGCGGATCCTGCACCTGCTCCCGCACGTAGCGTTCGCCGATGTCCATCACATGCAGATCGTCGGGCCGCTGTATCAGGCGCGGAATTTCCGGTTTCATCCAACGATCGATCTCGGTGTCGAAATAACCGGCGGTGCCGGTGACGAACACCAGGTACAGCACCCAGCCGACCACCAGGCCGCTCCAGGTATGCAGCCAGTTCATGCTCTGGCGAAACGAACCGTTCATGCCGCCGCCCTCCACTTGCCGATGCCGACCACCACCAGGCACAACGCCAGCGGCAGCAGGATGCCGGCCCAGGCGCGGCGGGTGCTGTCCACCGCGAACACCCACATCACCGCCAGCAGGTACACGACGAAGCCAACCATGATGCCGCCTTCGAGCGCCGTGGCGAAAGCGCCCGGCATCAGGTAGGCAAGCGCCAGGGCGCTGCCATTGGCCAGCAGATAGCCGCCAAGCACCGCCGCGGCGATGCGTGACAGCAAGGGGGCGATGGCGGCGGAAGACTTGCGTGTCATGCCCTTCCCCCCGCTACCGCTGCCAGCGCAGCGACAGCGCCACGTTGCGCGGTTCGCCGTAATCGGCGTAGCCCCACAGCGAGCGGTTGTAGAACTTGTCGGTGGCGTTGTTGACGTTGAGCGTCAGCGACAGCGAATCGTCGAGGTCGTAACGCGCCATCACGTCCAACAGGGTGTACGCGTTCTGCTTCTGGCGAAACGGTATTTCCGGATCCACCACGCGGATGGCGCTGTCGTAGTACGTGGCACTTTGCCAAGCGACGCTGGTGCCGAGCGTCAGCCCCTGCAGCATGCCGGAAAAACGGTAGGTGGAGGTGAACTTGAACACGTCGTCGGGAATGTAGGTTTCGCGCGGCGCGCCGCTCTTGTCTTCCGCCGTGTTATGGGTGTAGCCGGCATTGACGTTCCACTGCGGCGTCAACGAACCCGACACTTCGATTTCATACCCATCGGTCTTGACGCCGTCGATGCTGGTATAGATCCACTGGCCATTCGGCAGCATGCCCATATTGGCGAATTCCGCCACGTTGTCCTTGTTGGAGCGGTACACCGCGGCGGCCACGTTCAGCTCGTTGTTGAAGAAGGCCAGCTTGATGCCCGCTTCCATGTTGGTGCCTTCGGTGGGATCGAGCAACGTGCCGTCGGCGCCGTACTGGCCCACCGGCAGGAAGATGCCGGTGTAGCTGGTATAGAGCGAGGCAAAATCGGTGAGGTCGTAGACCACGCCGAAATACGGCGTGGTGATGCGGTTCTTGCCGGTGTTGGTGCCACTGGTGCCGTTCACCACGTCCACGGAATGGTACTGGTGGCTGCTGGCGCGTCCGCCGGCCATCAGCTTGAGCGAATCGGTGAGCGAGAAACGTACCGTACCGTAGAAACCATCCTGCCGCTGGCTTTCGTCGTTGCCCGTGTACGAGATGGGGTTGGTGAAGTCGGGCGGCGGCACCACGCGGTCGCGGTAGTAGTTGTAGCCAGGCATCGAGGCGTAGGTGCTGTACATCAGGAAGTCGTTCTTGTTGTAGCTGTAGCCGAGCACCACCTCGTGGTCGCGCCCGAACAGGGAAAAACCGCCCGTGGTGTAGAAGTTGAAGCTGTCGGTGGTCATCTCGCGATCGGAATG
>DATMFX010000401.1:0-8809 GCA_035555995.1 Hyphomicrobiales bacterium
GAACCCAGTGTGCGGCCGTAATACACGCCATCCACGTACAGGCCCACGCCGGGCTCGGTGCTCGGCAGAAAGTCGTTCTGGCCCACGCCGCGAATGAACACCACCGCGGCGGAGGACGAACCGGAACTGGTGCCGCCGTAGGAAAAATTGACGTTCGGCACGAAGCGCGAAATGGCGTCGATCTGCATTTCATTGCGCGCATCGAGCTCACCGGCGCTCACTGCGGTGATGGCGATCGGCGTGTCCTTGAGGCTTTCCTCGGCACGGCGCGCGGTCACAGTGATTTCTTCGAGTGTGAAGCCGCGCTCGGCGGCAAGGACGGCGACAGACAGCGGCGCGAGAGTCGCGCCCGCGGCAAGCGCCGCCAGCAGGGGATGACGGATTTTCATGGGCAGGGCTATGGGGTCAGGGCTCGGAATACAGGGGCGGCATTATCCGGATACGGCGGGGCCGGCTCAATGCCACGCGGCGAATTCAGGAGGAGCCGCCGAATCGATGGGGGCGCAGAGGCTGGTCAATCGGCGGCTTGCGGCGCGCTCAGGCCCTTGCTGTAGATTCCGGAACGATCGAAACAGCAAACGCGGCGTTTGCCGCCGGCGAGCATCGAACAGGCATTGTCGATGCGGCGGGCGCGGGTTTCCGCCTGCTTGGCGGAGACGATCCATTGAATCCAGTCGCGGCGCTGCAGTGGCGTAAGGCCTGCCCACACGGTTTTTGCCGCAGGCGCCGCGGTGAGGGCCTTGCGCAGGTCCGGCGGCACCTTGGGTTCCGGCTCTTCACTTACCGGCGCGAATTCAAGCGTGACCTCGTCGCCAACGCTTGCGCCCGCGGCCTCGCTCAGTTTGCGCGGCACCTTCAGCCAATGGCTGCCCTGGCCGTCCGGATCGAGCGTGGCCCGGAAAGGCGCGCCGTTGAGCGTGCCGGTTACCGAGGCCATGCCGCGCGCGGGCAGCTCGGCGCTGGCGCTTTTCGGCAACACCAGAAAGGTCCACGTGGGCGCCTTGCCCGTGGCGGCGGGCCGGTGCAGGGTGGTTTTGCAGTGGATGGTGGGGGCGGTGTTGCTCATGAGCGGCGTGGGTCGTGAATCATTCGTGCTGCAGAATGTTGATGAGCTTACCAAAGGGGTCGCGAATGTAGAAACGATGCACGCCCCAGGGTTCGTGCGCCGGGCCGTATTCCACCGTAATGCCGGCGTCCCGCACTCGTTGCAGCGCCTCATTGAGGTCGTCCACTTCGATCGACAGATCCGGCACCGGCGTGTCGCTGCCGCCCTGGCTGGCTACGCCAAGCTGCATCTCGCGCCTGTCGGGCGCGGCATACGTGCGAATCCAGCCGAGATCCATGACCAGGTCCAGCCCCAGAACGTCCTGGTAAAAAAACTCGGCGCGTTCGGGCTGGGCGCTGGCGATGTTGGGAACGATACGTTTGATTTTCATCGGTGGGCTTCCGGCGTTGCCACGTTCAGGATCATGATGGCGTCGTCGATGCTTTCGCCGAGAATGCGGAAGCGATCCGGCACCATGCCCACTTCCTCGAAACCGAGCTGCCGGTAAAGTGCGCGGGCGGCACTGTTGTGCGCGAAAACTTTCAGCTCTATCCATGTCAGGTGTTCGCTGTTGCGCGCGAACGCGATGGCGTGGTTCATCAGCCGTTTGCCAAGCCCCTGGCCGCGAAAGGCGCGCTCGATGCCGATGCCGAGTTCGCAGCGATGCAGGCCGGTTTCGAGGCTGTCGCTTTTCAGGTTCACGTGGCCGACGATATTGCCGCTACCGATTTCACGCGCGCAGAACCAGCGTTGCCAGCCCGGCGTATCGAGTGGCAGCAGTGCGCTTTCGAGGTTGATGCCTCGTGGCCCGTGCGAACTGCCCGGTGCAAAGGGCATGAAATGAATGTCGCTATTACCGGATTCAAGCCGATGGCGCTGCAAATGTGCTTCCAGCGCGGTGCCGGCGTCGTGCGTGAAGGGTTCGATTTCGATGGACTGCATCGTGGCCATGGTACCGCAACTATGGGTCAGGTTTTCCCTTGCCGGTCGGCCGGGTGATTGACGCCGTCGTAGGTGGGAATTCCCTGGATCTTGAGCGGATTGATGCCCTCCAGGCAGCCAACGTTGATGCCATATTGCGTCGGGTTGGAGCGGCGCTGGTGATGAGTATAGATGCCGCATTTGCTGCAGAAGTAGTGCTTGGCCGTCTTGGTGTTGAACTGATAGAGGCGAAGACTTTCCTCCCCTGCCAGGATCGTGATGCCGGCCAGCGGCACGGACGCGGCGATGGCGCCGCGGCGGCGGCACATCGAGCAATCGCAGCGTCTGACATCGACGAGGCCGTCCGGCAGATCGAGCTCCAGCACCACGGCGCCGCAATGACAGGTGGCCTTGTGTTTCGGTGCGATGGCAACGCCATCGACTTCCTTGAGGTTCAGGGGCATGGAGTTTCCTCGTGCTGGATTTGCGTTCTCAAGCCGACAAGCGCTTGTAGGCCAGGTACACCGTGGCCGCGCCGAGGCCGAGCAGGCCGGCAAGATTGTTGAGTGGTGCCAGGATGCTGCCGCCCACACTGTCTTGCACCGGCGAATCGACAAGGGGACGCGACAAGGATTCAAGCAGCCGCAGCGGCGCATCGCCAAAGGTTTGCGCGGCAAACCAAAGGGCGGGCGCGAGCAACAGGCAGATGACCAGTGGCTGATTGAACGCGGGTTGGCTGCGTGCCGTTACCTGGCGCATCACGTCGGCGACAAAAGCGGCATCGTCGAGCCTGCGCTCCGCCGTGGCGAAGGCTTGGTCAAGAAAGGGATCGCGCTCGTCGCTCATGGGCGAACCTCCAGCGTCGGTGCATCGGAATAATCGCCAAGGAGCTGGCGAAGCCGTTCGGTGCCGCGGCGGATGTGCGACTTGACAGTGCCAAGCGGCAGGCCGGCGGCCTCGGCGATTTCGATGTGGCTCATGTGTTCGTGATAGGACAGGACGATACACAGCCGCACGGGCGGCGGCAACAGCGCGAGCGCGTGGTCGATGTCGATGGCCATGCCGTGTCCCGGCTGCGTGGTGGGCAGGTCCGTGTCGAATTCAGTGCTGCCGGCAAGGGGATCGTGCCGGCGCTGGTGCTGCAGCCAAACGTTGAGCGCGATGCGCTTCAGCCATCCCGCAAAAACCGTCGCCTGTTGCAATTGCTCCAGTCGGCGCCAAGCCTGCAGGAACGCCTGCTGCGCGAGATCGTCGGCAAGGGCAGCATCACGCGACAGGCGGCGCAGCAGATTCCTGAGCCACGATTGATGGCGGCGCACCAGTTCCTCGAAGGCCTGCCGATCGCCACGGCAGGCAAGCTGCACGATGAGCGGTTCCGGGCTTTGCGACAGCGCTTGGCGTGTCAACGTCAAGCAGGTTACTCCTTCGGCAGGTGCGTGGAGGCGCCGACGCTGCGTTCATGCCAGCGCTTCGCATAGTGGGAGGCAATCAACAGTCCCAGGCCCAGGCAGCAGACCAGCCCGGAAACGCCAAGCAATGGCAGGAGTATTCTGGGTTGGAAAGCGCTGAGCACGGCGAATCCCACGCCAATCGATAGCATGATGATGCCGCCGGTGTGCAGACCACGCCAGCGCGGCGGTTCGCCGAGTATCTTGTCCAGCAATTCGGAATCGATCGGTTTACCGCTTTCGATCAGCCGCCGCAGTGTCTCGTGCTGCGTCTCCCGCTTGCGCACGCCATCCCACACGCCCGATACCACGCAGGCGGCCACGAACCCCCAGAATGCCAGCGATGCCAGCCCTGCCCCCAACCCTTCCATATTCTGCTCCTCTGAATGGTGTGTGTCTGTAACCGGTAAGATGCAGGCATTAAGGGTTTTGGATGCAGCGGTCGTGATTTTCGTCTCAAGTGATGCGTATTCCGTCGCTTTCCTGGGTTCGCCGTGCAGCGTCACTCCGGCAGGATGCTGTCCCGCACGTAGGTGGCCACGTCCTGCATCTGTTCCTTGCTGTAGGCGGCGGCGAAGGCGGGCATGGTGTTCTTGCCGTTGCTCACCATGGTCATGATGTGCGCCAGGGTCAGGTCCTTGCCTTTCAATGGCACGCCGCCCTGGTGGCCGCCGATGCCGGTGTCGCCGTGACAGGTAGCGCAGACAGTGCGATAGATTTCCTGGCCTTGCGCCACGTTGGCGGTGTAGCCGGCAAGCGGTTCCACCTCAGTGGGCGCCGCGCCGGGAATGGTGCCGGGGCGCAGACTGTTGCCGGCGGAACCTGTGTCGGCAAAAGGTGGCAGCGGGTCCACGTCGCCGGATACGGTGAAGAGGTTGTCGCCGGCGCGGTTGGAACCGTTGAGGTCGGGGCCGGCGTTGCCGGTGGAGAAATACAGCAGGCCGAGTTCGGGATCCACCGCGGGTGTCTGCCAGATCGGCGCGCCGCCCACTTCCCAGGCATCGTTGTCCTGCGGCCAGGTGTCGTGGCCGGGTTCGCCGGGGCCGGGGATGGTGTAGAAGGTCCACAGCAGTTCACCCGTCTTGGCGTCGTAGGCCTTGAGGCGACCGCGGATCGCCTGTTCGCCGCCGGCGAAACCCACGATCACCTTGCCGTCGTAATACAGGGGCGCGGCGGTAATGCTGTAGCCCTTGGCGGAATCCTCGGCCTGGATTTCCCAGTTCACCTTGCCGGTTTCCTGGTCCAGCGCCACCAGGCGCGCATCGAGCAGGCCCACGTAGATTTGCCCATCGCCCATGCCCACGCCACGGTTCACCCAGCCGCAACAGACGTTGACGCGGCCCGGGTCCAGTTCGGCCTGATACACCCATTTGAACTGGCCGGTTTCGATGTCGATGGCGAACACGTCGTCCTCGCCCGTGGGCACGTACAGCGTGCCGTCATAAAACAGCGGCTGCGCCTGGCCGCTATGGTTGGGGCCGCCGCCGGATCCGTTCATGTGCACGCGCCATTCGGCTTTCAGGCTGGCCACGTTGTCACGGTTGATCTGGGTGAGCGGCGAATAGCGATGGTTGTAGAGATTGCCGCCGTTGGTCGGCCAGCTGGAGTCGGGTGCCTGCAGCAACTGCTGGGGCGTGAAGGCGGGGGACGACTGCGCCAGCGCGGCGCTGCTGAATAAACCGATAAGACCAAAACCGGCAAGAGCCAGGGCAAGTCTGTTGGGCATGGCATTCCCCACGGAGTCGAAAGGAACTTCATGATAGCGGCAGAAGGGCGCGGGGACACTCACTTGAATACGGCATGGGGCGCTACCCGGTGTCAGCGTGAATGCCCGCGGGTGGAGGGATCGGCGCGTCATCCGCGCTTGACATCGCCGTCGCAATCCCTTTTTCTCGCTGTCTTTTTTCCAGGTCCAGGAGAGGCAGGAATGCTCATCCCCACAGGTTACCGGCGCCGGGTCTCGTTGCTGGAACGCTATTCCCTGGCGCTTCAGGAAGCCCATCACTACCAGTTGAATGCTGTGGTGGAAGGAAACGGGTATCTCGATGCCGACAGGTTGCAGGCGGCGGTCACGGCCGCTTCGGCTGCCAATCCCGGCACCCGGGTGCGTCTTATAGGTTGGCTTGGCTTTTCCTACTGGGTCGACAGTGGCGTGGCGCCACGGGTAAGAGATTTGGGAGACGTGCCGTGGGAGGGAAGGTCCGCGGAGGCGTTTGCGCCGCTGTTGCTGGAACGGCTCGACCCACTGCGTGGCGGCGCGGTGGCCGACGTGCTGCTGTTGCGGGCGGCGGGCGGGCAACGCTCGTGCCTGGTGTTCCGGGCACATCATGGCGCTTTCGACGGGCGCGGCCTGATGTACTGGATGCGGGACGTGTTCCGCGCACTGCGCGGGGAGGCCCTGCTGGGTTCCGACTCGACCCTGAGACCGGAAGACGTGCAGCGGCAGTATCGGGATCAGGTGGCCGCATTCGCTACGGCGACGCGCCCGCAAGGCTCCATCGTGCCGGTGTTGCCGCCGGCCACGCCGCAGGGGGGCGCCGCGGTGGACCTGCACCATACCTGGCGCTGCCTGGTGATTCCCCGCAAGGTGCCGCAGGTGATGCTGCAAAGCGCGCTCTTCTTCGCCGCCTGGGCCAGGCGGCAGGACAGCGGCAGGGTCGTGTTCACGGTGCCGGTGGATTATCGGGGGCTGCGCACGCAGGCGCGGAGCACCGGTAACCTGATCGGCTATCTGCAATTGGAAGTGGACGCGGACGCTACGCAGCGCAGCCTCACGCGGCAGCTTACCGGCGCGCTGCGCGCCCATGCCGATTGCCGCGAACTCACAGCGCTGCGCAAGATCGTCTGGCGGCCGGTGCAGGGGCTCGCGCCGGCGGTGCGGCGCCGACTGGAAGCCGGCCTTTATTCGCCGGCAAGCCCAACCGGTGGGTTGGTGTCGCTGGGGCCCGCGTGCTGGGAGGAAATAACCTGTCCTGGCTTCCAGCCCGATTTCACCTACAGCATTCCGCCGTTCGTGGGCCGGTTGAATGCGATCTTCGTCGAGCTTCCCGATCGTACGGTGGCTACCATTTCCGTGCCGCTGGCGTGCGCGCGCAATGGCGAGTTGGATGCGCTGGCAGCGGCTTATCTGGCGCATTTTTCCCAAGGCTGATTCCCGGTTCACCCCACTGGCACCCGCGATACGGCGGCGTTTCGGTTTGACAAATTTCAGGCGCGCGCACTAGCATGGCCGGCCCTCCGGGCTGGCGCAAATTTGCCTTTATTCAGGGCAGAATGCGAAAAAATTTGTGGAATGGAAGGAGAAGTTCATGCAGGACGACGTCACTGCCGAGGGTGAGCAGGTAGTACGGCAAGTAGTACGGTGGGCTCCTGATGAACGACTCTTCGACATCCTGTCGATAACCCCCTTTGAACGCCCGGACCTGCGCCTGGCGCGCCTGCTCCGGCGTGCGGGGAGCGCCGTTGCGCTCGATTGCGGCCGTGAGCCGGATGCGTGGCCGGCGCTGCTTGCGGAATTTTCCCGTGGTGGGCTCGCGGGTGCCGGCTTGCGGATTCCCGAGGGCGTGGATTACGCAGCGCTCGATCTACCGGCGGGGCTTGAGTTCCTGATCGTGGCTGGCCGCGAACTCGGAGCGGTGCCCGCGGCCTGGCACAAGATTCCGCTGATCGCGCAGGTCTGCTCGGTGGAGGAGGCGCAACAAGCCCTCGCCGCCGGTGCGCGCGGGTTGATCGCCAAGGGGGCCGAAAGCGGCGGCCGGGTGGGTGACGAGAGCGCCTTCATTCTGCTGCAGCGCCTGATGGCCCTGCCCGAGGTGGCCGGCCTGCCACTCTGGTGCCAGGGCGGCATCGGACTGCATACCGCCGCGGGGGCGATCGCCGCCGGCGCTTTTGGCATCGTGCTCGACAGCCTCCTGGCCGCGCTGCCGGAATGCAGCCTGCCGGACGATCTGAAGCAGCGGATTCTCGCGATGGACGGCAGCGAAGTCCGCACTCACGCAGGCCATCAGTTTTATTCCCCCACCCACACGGACAGCGACGTGGCGCCGCCGGCGCCGATCCCCATGGGGCAGGATGTCGGCCTCGCGAAGCACACCCTGGCCGCGTGTCCCACGGCCGAAGCGCTGATCAGTGGCCTGCGGATGCGGGTGGCGGGGCAACTGCACCAGGCGCGCTCGCTGCGGCCACTGGATGAAGGCGCGCCTTGGGCGCGTGCGCATGGCACGCGTTATCCCGTGGCGCAGGGACCGATGACGCGCGTCAGCGATACCGCCGCCTTCTGCGCCGCGGTTGCCGAGCACGGCGGCCTGCCGTTCCTGGCGCTCTCCCGCATGAACGAGGCGGCCTGCCGCGCGCTTCTGCAGGAAACACAGGAACTGTTGGGAGCACGGCCCTGGGGCGTGGGTGTATTGGGATTCGCCGCACCGGAAACGCTGCGTCCGCAGCTCGAAATGATTCAGGCGATCAAGCCGGCCGCTGTCCTGCTGGCGGGCGGGCGCCCTTCCCAGGCACGGCCGCTCATCGCACTTGGCATTCCCACTTACCTGCACGTGCCGTCGCCAGGGCTGTTGGACATGTTCCTCAAGGACGGTGCGCGCCATTTCGTGTTCGAGGGACGCGAGTGCGGCGGCCACGCCGGGCCGCGTTTCAGCCTGGTGCTGTGGGAGCAGGCGATTTCCATCCTGCTCGGGATCGACGATCCGGAAAATCTGCACGTGCTTTTTGCCGGGGGCATTCACGACTCCCGTTCGAGCGCCGCGGTTGCCGCCATGGCCGCCCCGCTTGCCGCGCGCGGCGCGAAGATCGGCGTGCTGATGGGCAGCGCCTACATCGCGACGCAGGAAGCGGTGGCCTGCGGCACATTGAGCGAAGGATTTCAGGAACGAACGATCAATAGCCAGGGCACGGCGTTGTTCGAGACCTCGCCCGGTCATGCGATCCGTTGCCTGCCGACCGCGTTCATCGACCGCTTCGAGCGGGAAAAGGCCGCGTTGCGCGAAGCCGGCCTGCCGCCGAAGGAAGTGTCGGCGCGGCTGGAAGCGTTGACCCAGGGCCGCTTGCGCATCGCAAGCAAGGGCATCGAGCGCGAAGGCGCCACGCTGGTGCCGGTCGAGCGGGCACGGCAGGAAGCGGAAGGCATCTACATGATCGGCCAGGCGGCCGCGCTGATGAACCGCGTGACCACGATCGCGGCCCTGCACGCTGAGGTCACGCACGGCGCCAACGCGCGTCTGCAGGCTCTGGCTGTGCCGCGGCGCGCAGAGGAGCGGCTGGAGCCGATCGCCATCGTGGGGATGGCCTGCGTGTATCCCGGCGCGCCGGACCTGGAAACCTATTGGTCCAATATCGTGGAAGGGCGCAACGCCATCGGCGAGGTGCCGGACGAGGTTTGGCGTTC
>DATMFX010000402.1:0-4209 GCA_035555995.1 Hyphomicrobiales bacterium
TGGGTTTCACCAACGGCTTCATGGAGGATTTCGGTGGGCCACAGATGTCGCTCGACGCCATGCAGCTGCTGCTGGACCTTGGCCTTGACGTCAACGCCAAGAACCACGACGGCACCATGGCGCTGCACGGCGCCTGCCACAAGAACTTCGTGGGCGCGATCCAGATGCTGGTGGATCACGGCGCCGACCTGACCTCGCGCAGCTACCGGCGCGGCACGTTCGAGCGGTCCAAGGAGTTTGCCGGCTACACCCCGCTGGATTGGGCGCAGGGCGTGCAGACCGGTGGTGAATCGGCGCTTTACAACGCCGAAGCCACCGAACTGATGGAAAAAATACTGGTCGAGCACGGCGTGCCGATCGAGCGTAACTCCAATACCCGCGGAGGCCGTGTGGCGCAGCAGTAGCGCCTTTTATGTAGATAGACAGAGAAAAACGCTACGCCTGTCATTTTCCGGACAGGCGTAGCGTCATGGGGAGGCGCCGGGCCATCGGCGCGTCTCTGGAGAAAGGAATCTCGATAACAAGTAAGAAGCAGCATAAGACCAAGAAATTGGCACACACAAGATTGCTGATAACAACAGGGGCTTGAAATGGAAACAACCACCAAAGGCCGTGCATTGGGCACGGCGGTGGTCGCACTTTGCTGTGCGGTGAGTGCGGCTCGGGCACAGGTCCCAGCTTCTCCGCCGGGCTGGGAAGTGATCGACCGCTATTGCACGAAATGCCACAACTTCGAAGACTGGGCCGGCCAGCTCGCGTTCGATACGGTCAGCCGCGACGACATTCCCGCCAATGCTTCCGTATGGGAGCGGGTGATCGGCAAGCTCCGCACCGGCCTGATGCCGCCGGCGGGCGAACAGCGGCCGGAACGCGCCGTGCTCGAGGGCGTGGCAGGCTGGCTGGAGCACGAAATCGACAGCCATGGCACCGCCAACCCCGGTGAAAAGCTGCTGGCGCGGATGAACCGGGTGGAATACGCCAACGCGGTCCGCGACCTGCTGGCGTTCGACGCCGACGCCGTCATGCACCTTCTGCCGGAAGAAACCGTTCCCGACGAAAGCTTCGACAACCTCGCTGAAAATCTCGGCACCTCCCCCACGCTGCTGGAAGGCTACGTGGCCGCCGCCATGGAAATCAGCCGCCAGGCCGTGGGCAATCCCGCCATCGGCGCCACCGACATCCACTATTACCGCGATGGCAACGGCGCGCAGATGGAACACATCGACGGCATGGCGCCGGGCACGCGCGGCGGCATGAGCGTCATGCACAACTTTCCGCTCGATGCCGAATACGTGATCCGCGTGTCCGCCAACATTCAGACCGCCGGCTGGAAAAACGACCAGGGCCGCATGTTCTGGTGCAACGGTCCTACCGTCGATGTCGCCTTCGATGATCGGCAGATACCCGTCGAGGACTATCGCAGTTTTCGCGTCAAGGTACCGGCTGGGCCGCACCGCATTGCTGTCGCCCTGGTGGACGAACGCGATTGCGCCGGCGCCGCGGAACTGTTCCTGGGCGAAGCCCTGGCCTCGCGCAGCGGCGCCGTGCAGCAAATCGAAGTGCAGGGGCCTTTTAATGCCACCGGCAGCGGCGATTCGCCAAGCCGGCAGCGTGTTTTCAGCTGCCAGCCACGCAGTGCCGACGACGAAGCCGCCTGCGCGCGCCAGATACTGAGCACACTGGCCACCCGCGCCTACCGGCAACTGGTAGCCCCGGGCGACCCGCTGGTGGACAGGCTGATGGCCCTGTACGAGCTGGGAAGAAGCGAAGAAGGCGGCAATTTCGAACTTGGCGTTCAGTATGGCCTGTCGCGTTTGCTGGTGGACCCGCGCTTCATCTATCGCTTCGAGCGCGAACCCGAGGGGCTGGAGCCGGGCGCGACCTACGCGATAAGCGATCGGGAACTCGCCACCCGCCTGTCCTTCTTCCTGTGGAGCAGCATTCCCGACGACGAGCTGCTGGTTCTGGCGGAGGAACAGCGCCTGAGCGACCCGCAGGTGTTGCAGGCGCAGGTACAGCGCATGCTGCAGGATGCGCGTGCCTCGGCGCTGATCGACAACTTCGTGGGGCAATGGCTGCAACTGCGCGAATTCCAGGAAGCCCGGCCGCGCGACGCCGAGTTCGACGAGGCGCTGCGCAGCGCCATGCGTGCCGAAACCGAGCTGCTGTTTGCCTCGATGGTGCGGGAAAACCGCAGCATGCTGGACCTGCTCGACGCCAACTACACCTACCTCAACGAGCGGCTGGCGCGTCACTACGGCATCGAGGGCATTCACGGCAGCTACATGCGTCGGGTGGAACTGCCCGCCGACAGCCCCCGCCGTGGCCTGCTGGGGCAGGGCAGCATTCTTACTGCCACGTCCATTCCCAATCGCACCTCGCCCGTGGTGCGTGGCGTGTGGGTGGTGGAAAACCTGATGGGCGCGCCGATTCCCGATCCGCCGCCCGGCGTGGAAGCCAACCTCGACGTCAGCGTGGCCGAGGATCGTGCCATGCCTACGACCCTGCGTGGACGCCTGGAGCAGCACCGGCAGGATCCGGTGTGCGCCAGTTGCCACGGCACCATGGACCCGATCGGCCTGGCACTGGAGCACTTCGACCACACCGGCCGCTGGCGCGACAAGGACAACGGCCTGGCGATCGACGCCGCCTCGACCATGGTCGACGGTACCGCGATCGATGGCGCCGTGGCGCTGCGCGAAGCATTGCTGTTGCGTCCTGAAGCCTTCATGCGCGCGCTTGCGGGCAAGTTGATGACCTACGCCCTGGGCCGCGAGCTCGACTATCACGACGGCACGGCGCTGCGCGGCGTGGTGGCCCACTCGCATGAACAGGGCAACAGCTTTGCTTCGCTGGTGGCCGGCATCGTCGCCAGCGAACCCTTCCGCAAACGCGTGGCACAAGGCGGGCAGCCGGACAATGCCCTGGCCGCCATCATCAACGACACCGCAGGTACGGGGAGAATCGCGCCATGAATTTCCTGACCAGAAAATGTTTGTCCCGCCGCGCCGTGTTGCGCGGCTCCGGCGTGGCCCTTGCGCTGCCGTTCCTCGATGCCATGATTCCGGCCCTGGCGCGCGCAAGCGAGGCAATCAAGCCGCAGCCGCGTCTTGCGTGCATGTACCTGGCGCACGGCGCCATCATGCAGCAGTGGACACCAATACAGGACGGCGCCGATTTCGCGCTGTCGCCCATCCTGAGTTCGCTGGAACCGCATCGCGACTATCTCAACGTGATCAGCGGCCTGAGCATTGCGGCCGCCAATATCGGTCCCAACTCCGCCGGTGCCAACCATGCACGCTCCATGCAGTGCTGGCTTACCTGCACCGAGACGGGCAGGGGGGCCAGTCCGTGTTCCATGGACCAGGTGGCGGCGCAGCACATGGGCCAGCAGACCGCGCTGCCGTCGCTGGAAATGACGGTGGCGGGGCCGGGCAGCTCCATCGCCTACCTTACGCCCACCACGCCGCTGCCCATGGAAGAGAATCCACGCGTGATATTTGAACGCCTGTTCGGCGTGGCCAGCACGCCGCAGGAGCGCGAAGCGCGCTATCGCCAATCCACCAGCCTGCTCGATGCGCTGAGCGGCGAAGTAACGGGGTTGAAGCGCAACCTGCCCGCGCCGGACCGGGAACGGTTGGACCGTTACCTGGACGACGTGCGCGAGATCGAGCGCCGGCTGGCGCTGTCGGGCGGCAGTCTCCCCGAGAATCTGGAAATGCCGACCAAGCCGGTGGGCGTGCCCGACGACTACGAAGAACACCTGTCGATGATGTTCGAACTGATCGCGCTGTCCTGGCAGGCCGATCTCACCCGGGTGGCCACGGTGCTGCTCGGGCGCGAACTGGGCAATCCGCTGTTTCCCAAGAGCGGCGTGCCGGAGCCGTTCCACGCCTGTTCGCATCATTCGGAGATTCCGGAAAAGATTGACATGTTTGCACGCATGAACGCCTACCACGTGCAGGCCATCATGGCCCGCTGCATGGACAAGCTGCGCAACACGCCCGACGGCGAACACCATCTGCTGCACAACTCCCTGGTGCTGTACGGCAGCGGCATGAGCAATTCCAACAGCCACGACCACGGTCCGCTGCCGATCCTGCTGGCCGGCGGCGCGGGCGGGAAACTGCAGGGCAACCGGCACATCCGCACCGCGCCCGACACGCCGATGGCCAACCTGTTGCTTGCCATGCTGCACAAACTGGAGGT
>DATMFX010000403.1:0-15045 GCA_035555995.1 Hyphomicrobiales bacterium
TCCGGCGTGGCGAGCCAGCCGGCCTGATCCAGCGGCGTGCCGCCCTGCGGCGTATCGGAACGCTCCATGATGTAGCCGCCGAGCATGCGCATGTTCAGAGTCTCCAGCTGATCGCCGAAGAAGTTCGGTTCCATGGCATAGGCGATCTCGAAGTCCACACCTTCCACCTTGGCCTGGGCCACGTTCAGGTAGGTGTTGAACACACGGCCGATGAAGCCGGTGGTCGGATCGCGTTCGATCTTGGCGCACAGCAAGGCGTTGCCGGCTTCGCAATCGTCGACGATGCGCTGTACCCCGAGGGTGCCCACGGCATCGCTGATTTCCACTGAATACCAGTCGCTGGACAACCGCAGGCCTTCGAACCAGGACGGTTCGTACACGATACCGGCCACGACCGTATCGGCCGCTTCCGGTTCCAGCGTCGCGTTACCACCGGATACGGTGGTGATCTGGAAGCTGGTGCCGCCGAAGCGCGGATCGTTGACGGTGCCGCCGGTGCCCTGCTGGTCGAAACGTTCGGCGAAGGTCGCCTCGCGCACGTCACGCGACTTGGTGGCGCGCACGCGCAGATCTTCGAATACCTGCAGCTCCAGGCCCAGCTTCCAGCTTTCCACGCGGCCTACGCTGGAGTAGTCGGAGGAGCGGTAGGAGGCGCTGCTGTCCAGACGCTGCGGGCCGTTGTCCGCTACCCACAGCGGCACGTTCAGCTCGCCGAACCATTCCCATACGTCGTATTCACCATCCACGTTGGGCACGGTGGAGAACTGATGCAGGTTGGCCGAGCCGCCGGTGAAGCCGGCCGGAATACCGCGGATGCCAAGCTGCGGTGCGTTCAGCGGCGGGCCCAGCACGTCGATTTCACGCGGCAGCGCACGGTCGTTGAAGCTCTGTTCGCGGTAGGTCAGACCCGCGGCGAAGTTGATGGTGCCGGCCCAGCCTTCGAGCAAGTCGCCGGTGAGCAGCAGCTCGGCGAAATCCTGGTTCACGTAGCTGTCGCCCATCTTCGGCGTCATGAGGTAGTCCAGTGCCTGCTGGCTGGCGTTGCCCTGACCCATCACGTTCCAGGGCACGCAGTCGCGTACCGAGTTGTCGAGACCGATCGGGGACAGCAGCGGATCGTTGGTCAGGTTGTTGCCGGTGCCACCAGGCGAACCGCCCGGGGAGGCCAGATGGCCGGCGGCGGCGTCCTTCAACTGCTCAGCCGTGGGGTTGTACAGCTGCACGTTACACACGATGGCGCCGGTGCTTGGATCGCGTACCGCGTCCATCGCCAAGAACATGCGGTCCACGCGGATCTCGTCGTAGATACCGGTGCGCTTGTGCGATTCACCGCTCTGCCAGGAACCGTGCAGGTCCCAATCGTTCGGCAGTACGGCGTCGAAGCCGACGCTCCACGAATAGGTGCCGAACACGCCCTTGTTGTCGGAACCCAGGCCCGGTTCCAGCGAATTTTCATAGGCGCCCAGCTTGTGCAGCTGGAACGAGTCGATGCCGGCAGCGTCCATGGCCTGCGCCACGTTGTCGGGCAGGAAGGCGTTGTCGCGGAACACGGTGGCGAACCAGCCGTCCTGCAGCGAGGCGCCGCCGCGATAGCTCACGGAGTTGGATTCGGAACGGCCGGCCAGGGCCTGCGCGAACAGGCTCAGGTTGTCGCTCACGTCGAACTTGATGCCGAGGAATGCCGAACGGCTGACCACTTCGTTGCCGGCCACGCCGGTACCGAAGGCACGGTTGCCCACTGCCGCTTCCGGACCGCCGGACATCGACTTGGTGGAACCGGCACGGCTCGGCGATGCGTAGATGTCGCCCTGGATGAAGTTGCGCACGTCGGAGCCGTCTTCCAGGAAGGTCATGCCGTTGAGCGCGAACGGAATCAGCGGCGAGGTGCTGTTGTTGCCGTTGCGCGCCCAGAGCACGCCGGTGGGGCTGTGTTCGCTGGAAACGACGTTCGGCACGGTCAGGCGCTGCGGCACGTTCGGGGTGGCGGTCTTGGATACCCAGGCCGGGTTGGTTACCCAGCCCCAACGCTGGAACCAGTCGCCGTCCAGGTCGTCGGCTTCGCGGTTGATCTGGTTGATGTGCATGGCCTGCACCGAACCGATCACGTGCGTCTTGTCGCCGATCTGCTTGCCGCCGGCAAGCGAGAAGTTCCAGCGGGCGCCGTCGCCGTACTCAGTGACGCCGGTACCCACTTCGGCCTTGAAGCCTTCGAATTCGCGGTTGAGCACGAAGTTGGTCACACCGCCGAGGGCGTCGGCGCCGTAAGCGGCGGAAGCACCACCGGTCACCACGTCAACCGTGCGCACCAGGGCGGTGGGCAGCGTGTCGACGTTGACCGAGCCGCGTTTGTCGGCCGGTACCACGCGCGAACCGTCGAACAGTACCAGCGTGCGGTTGGTGCCGAGGTTACGCATGTTCAGGTAGCTGCCGCCGGCGGTATCGAACAAGACGCCGCCGCCGCGCTGCGACGAACCGTTGCCGAAGAACTGCGGCAGGGTGTCGAGCTGCTCGGCCACGGTGCTGCCCGGCTGGAACGAGCTGAGCTCGTCCGTGGACATTGCCGTTACCGGGGTGGGCGTTACCATGCCGTCAGTGGCACGGATACGCGAACCGGTTACCTGGATTTCCTCGAGCGCGTCCGCGGCCTGAAGCTGCGGTGCCATGAGCAGGCCTGCGGAAATCGCAGACACGGACATGGCCAGGGCTTTCGCTTTGAAGCCCCGATACATGGACTGTTTCATCAAGTTTCCCCTCGTGATGAAGTTTCGGTAGATGGAGTGCGTGGTAAACACCACCGCAATTCACTGAGGCGGGATACAAGCAAAGCACAGCATGAATACGCTTCACTCGTTGGACTGCTGCCGGGAATTCCCGGAAACGGCACCAGCGGTCTTCTTGGAAGGTGATGGCAAAGCGGTTGAATCAAACTGCGCCAACCAAATTGCTGATTTGATGTATCTCCCCGGCGACGGATTTGGCAATCTGCTCTTAACAATGTCAAGAAGTTTTAGTCATCAGGATTCTTTTTTGGCGCGTGCGAGCTTCGTACCGAACCGTCCGGTCTTGACTGTATAATGCCGCCTTCCGCGTCACCATCTTCTATAATCCGGCCCTTCCACAATTTTCCGTCCAGGCAATTTCCCATGACCGCCACACGCACGTTGTCCACGCTTCTCGGCCATGAGATCACGGTATTCACACCGGACCACGTCGGCGACAAGATCGCCGCGCACGGCCTGTACGAAAAGGAAAACCTGCTTCTGCTGCTGGCGCTGTTGCACCGCTTGCACGAACCGGTGGTGCTGGACATCGGCGCCAACGTGGGCAATCACAGCCTGGCTTTCGCCACGGCGGCGGCCCAGGTGCATGCGTTCGAACCGCTGCCGCGGCTGTACCGCGTGCTGGCCGACAACGTCGCCCGCAATCATCTGCATCACGTCACGGCACACCACTGCGCACTATCCGACGTGGAAGGCAGCGACACGCTATACATGACACTCGACGGCAACCTGGGCGCCTCCAGTTTCGACCGCCGCTCCGACCAGGTGGAAGCCGTCGCCGTCAACAAGCATGTGGGCGACGATTACCTGCGCAGCATCGGCGTGCAGAAAGTGGACCTGGTGAAGATCGACGTGGAAGCGCACGAGCTGTTCGTGCTGCGCGGCCTGCGCGCCACGCTGGCGCGCGATCTGCCCGTGCTGACCATGGAATGGAACGATCCGTTGAGTTTGGAACGCCTGCGCGGTTCGGAGGAACTGGCGTTCCTGCAGGACCATTACGAAATCCGCGTGCTCGGCAGCAACTACGACCGCGGCTACTGGCAGGGCCGCCCGCTGTCCTTCCTGCGCCGCAAGCTCACCCGGCTGCTGCGTCCGCGCCGCGCCGTGCTTTATCCGTTCGACTCCACTCAGTTGTACAAGAACCTGTTGCTGATTCCGAAGCACCGCGCGGCACTACTGGACGCACTCGAATGAGCCTGCGGCTGCGCGTCAAGGTGATTCCCGGCGCCCGGCAGGAAGCGCTGGAATATCTGGGCGAGCTGCTGCGCGTCAAGGTCAGGGCGGCGCCGGAAAAGGGCCGCGCCAACGCCGCGGTGGTCGCGCTGGTGGCAGAACGCCTTGGCCTGCCGCCGGGCGGCGTGCATGTGGCCAGCGGCCACACCAGCGCGCTCAAGGTGCTCGAATTCAGCACCCTCACCTCGCAGGAATTGGCCGACAGACTGGCCGCTTTACGGGCCTGAGCCCCTCCGGTACAGTGCCGGCCATGAAGCGCCTACCGATGCCCAGTTGCCGCCGTCTGGTTCTGCTGTTGCTGATGACCTTCACCTTGATGGGGGTGCAGCTGGCGCAGAATTCGGTGTTGCATCAGCATGCGCAACACAGCGTCGATTGCGCCCTGTGCCATTTCCAGCTCGGCGACGACATCGACGTCGACGTGCAGCCCCAGCCCGCGTCCACGCTGGTGTGGCACTCGCCGCTGTTGCCGGCGAATACACCCCTGCCCCTGACGCCCCGCATCGTCCACTACCACAGCCGCGCCCCTCCCGCTCACGTCTGATCGCCAGCCCATGAATTCCGCGCCGGACCTGGATGCCATCACTCCGGCGGCGGACCGTGCTTCCCTCGACGCGAGAATTTCCCATGCGTACTTCCCTGCCGCTCACCCTGGGGCTGCTGGCCCTGGGCATTGCCCAGGCGCAGGCCCAGGACGATGACATCTACGAACTGATCACCACCGCCATCCATACCCGCAGTTCCGAAACCGCCCTGCCCGTGACCGTGCTCACCGATTCCACGCTGCACGAAGCGGTGCGCGCCACGCTTGGCGACACGCTGGCCAGCCAGCCCGGCATCAACAATGCCTCCTTCGGCCCCGCCGTGGGCCAGACCGTGATTCGCGGCCAGCAGGGACGGCGCGTGATGAACCTGGCCAACGGCCTGCCGATCGCCGACGCCTCCGGCAACTCCGCCGACCATGCCCAGACCGTGGAAGCGATACTGGCCACTTCCATCGAAGTGCTGCGCGGCCCCGCCACACTGCTGTACGGCGGCGGCGCCATCGGCGGCGTGGTCAACGTGATCGACCGCCGCATTGCCCCGCGCCTGCCGGACGCTCCAAGCGTGGCCTTCGAAACCCGCCATGACGGCGCCTCCAACCTCGATACCACGGTGGGCAGCCTGGACTTCGCCACCGGCAATCTCGTGTGGCATCTCGACGGGCAGTACCGCGAATGGAACGACCAGCGCATTCCCGGTTTCGCCATCGATCCGCGCTATCTTGCCGAGGAAGCGGCGGAGCATGCGGGCCACGATCATCCGGAAGATGAAGCGCCCACCAACACCTATGGCCACATCGCCAACACCGGCGGCCGCGCCTCCAGCGGCGCCGGCGGAGTCAGCTGGATATTCGACCAGGGCGGCCATATCGGCCTCGCCTACAGCCATCTGGAAAACCGCTACGGCCTGCCGCCCGGCGTGCATGGCCACGAGCACGAGGATGATGGGCACGATCACGACCATGACCACGAAGACGGACACGACGAAGCCGAACTGGTCCACATCGACATGCAGCGCGACCGCTACGATCTCGACGGCGAATGGCACGATCTCGCGCCCTGGGCGCAAACGCTCAGCTACAAACTCAGCTACACCGACTACGCCCACAGCGAGATCGAGCCGGACGGCCAGGTGGGCACGCGCTTCGCCAACACCTCCTGGCAACATCGCCTGCAACTGACCCACACCGATACCGACCGGCGCCACGGCGCGCTTGGCCTGCAGCACAGCGACGAGGAATTCGCCGCGCTCGGCGAGGAAAGCTTCATTCCGGTTACCGACATCCATTCCAACGGCGTGTTCATGGTGGAAGACTTCCACACCCAACTCGCCACGCTGGAATTCGGCGCCCGTCTCAACCGCGATCAATATCGCCCGCACGCGGACGTGGCGCCCGCGGCGTCCTTCAACACCTACAGCCTGTCCGGCTCGGCGCTATGGGATCTGACCTCGCATGCCACGCTGGGCCTGTCGGTATCGCGCTCCCAACGCGCGCCATCGGTGGAGGAACTGTATTCCAACGACGGCCTGACCGAACTCGACGACTGCGTGATCCACTTCGCCAGCGGCGCCTGTGAAGTGGGCGATCGCCGCCTCGACAAGGAAACCTCTCTCAACACCGACCTGACGCTGTCGCTCGACTACGAGCGCGTCAATGCCACCGTAACCGCCTTCTACAACAACTTCGACGATTACATCGCGCAGGTGGCCATCGGCGAGGAAGCCGCCGGCTTTCCGGTGCGCGCCTACGTGCAGGACGATGCGCGCTTCGTCGGCCTGGAGACGGACGCCAACGTCACGCTTGGCGGCGGCTACAGCCTGCGCCTGTTCGGGGATATGGTGCGCGGCCGTCTCGACGCCAACGGCGACGTGCCACGCATGCCGGCGGCGCGGGTGGGCACGGAGCTGCGCTATGAAGGCGAACGCTGGAACCTCTACGGCACCGTGCTGCACGCTTTCGACCAGCAGCGCGCAGGCCGATTCGAACGCGGCACCGACAGCTGGACCCGGCTCGACCTCGGCGCGGATTACACGCTCGATTTCGGCACCGCCGGCGAGCTGATGCTGTTCGTCAAGGGCCGCAACCTCGGCGATCGGGAAATCCGCCTGCCCACCTCCTATCTACGCGATTTCGCGCCGGAAGCGGGGCGTTCGCTGGAAGCCGGCCTGCGCTATCGCTTCTGAGCCGGCGCTGAGGCACCATCGCGTCTGCGGGCGGAGGTATCATGCCGCCCGCACGACATCGCCAATCGACATCCCTGACCATGCTCAAGAAACTGTTACCCGATACCTTCCTGCTCACCCTCATCGGCACGGTGGTGCTGGCCACCGTCCTGCCGGCGCACGGCAGTGCCGCCACCTACGTCAACTGGCTCGCCACGCTGTCCATCGTGGTGCTGTTCTTTTTCCACGGCGCCAAGCTGTCGCGGCAGTCGGTGGTGGCCGGACTGACGCATTGGCGCCTGCACGGACTGATCCTGGTCTGCACCTTCGTGGTGTTTCCCCTGCTGGGACTGGGCATGGCACTCCTGTTCCCCACCCTGCTCTCGCCGGCGCTGTGGACCGGCGTGCTGTTCCTGGCGGCGCTGCCATCCACCGTGCAGTCGTCCATCGCCTTCGTGTCCATCGCCAAGGGCAACGTCGCCGCCGCGGTGGCCGCCGCCTCCGCATCGCAGATATTGGGCGTGTTGCTCACGCCACTCTTGGTGGGACTGATGTCCGGCACCCGCAGCGACGGCATTCCGCTCTCGGGCATCGGCGACGTGGCCGCGATCATCCTACTGCCGTTCGTGGTGGGTCATCTGGCACGCCCCTGGATCGCGGAATTCGTCAACCGCTACAAAAGCGTCATCGGCATCACTGACCGCGCCACCATTCTCATCGCGGTCTACAGCGCCTTTTCCGCCGCGGTGATCGAAGGCCTGTGGGGCCGGCTGCCGCTACCCGAACTGGGCGTACTGACCCTCCTGTGCTGCGTGATCCTCGCCATCATGCTGCTGGCCACGCGCGGCCTGGCGCGTTTGTGCCGTTTCCCACGCGAGGACGAGATCGTGGTGCTGTTCTGCGGCACCAAGAAATCGCTGGTGCAGGGTATCCCGATGGCACGCGTCCTGTTTGCCGGCCCCGACCTGGGCTTGATCCTGCTGCCCATCATGCTGTTCCATCAGATCCAGCTGATGGTGTGCGCGGGCATCGCGCGCCGCTACGGCGAACGTTTTCTTGAGGCGGAGGGAGCAACCCATGACTGATCATTCCAACGACGAGCGCCCCTGGCCGCAACAGGGCTACACGCGCATGATCATGCCGTCGCCGCTGGCCTGGATCGGCACCGACACGCCGGACCCGGAACCATCCATGCTGCCGCGCATGAACGACACCACGGTATTCATGATGGGCGACAACCCCGCCCTGCCGCGCATGCCGGACAAGCCCACGCTGATCGATTTCTTCAAGTACCGTTTCAATCCCATCGCGGTGAATCATCTGCTCAGTTCCGCCAAGCGGGCACTGGACGAAGGACGCTCGGATGCGGTGGTGATGGCCTGCCTGCTGCACGATTTTTCCAACGGCTGCCTGATCCGGCCGGACCACGGATATTGGAGCGCGCAGATGATTGCGCCGTACGTGGATGAGGAGGTGGCGTGGGCGGTGAAGTATCACCAGGCGCTGCGTTACTTTCCCGATCCCAAGGTGGGCTATGCGTATCCGGAGAGCTATTACCGTTTCTTCGGGCGCAACTATGAGATGCCAGAATATCTGCGGCGCGACGGGGAATATGCGATGACGCATAAGTGGTACATGACGGCGCGTCTGGTGACGATGTACGACATCTATTTCTTCGAGGATAAGGCGAGCATCGAGCCGGAGTATTTCAACGAAGTGATCGGGCGGGCGTTCCGGCAGCCGGCCGAAGGCCTGGGGCATGATGATTCACCGGTGTCGCACATGTGGCGGACGATGATCTGGCCCAATAACTTTCTGTAGCAATTGCGGGCGCCCATTGGCTTGTGTTGGTCTTGGCCCGCACTGCTGGTCTTGGCCCGCATCGAGATCGAGAGCCTCTGGTGTCCCTTTTGACTACCCAGGGTACGCCACGAGGGCATCCCTGCCGGCTCGGATGCGGCCATCCCTGGCCGCATACGCCCCTGGGTAGTCAAAAGGGACACCAGAGGCTTGCTTTTGGCTTCAGTGTTTCGCACCAGAAAGTAAGACCTGCCGTATTTTCAAACAACGCAACATTGTCGTGCGTAACTGCGATGTTCGAGATCTGCAGTGGCTTGGCCGGATAGGCCTTCGGGGGGCGTCGTAGGGCCAGGGATGGCCCGGAGCCGAGCGCCACAGGGATGTGCTTGCAGCGTACCCCCGAAGGCCTATCCGGCCAAGCCGCTGCGACAGACTCAAAGCGGACCACCGTGCGGGCCAATAAATCAGCGCCCGCCCCGCGCCTGCAAAGCAACATTGGCACGATCGATCAAATAAGCCCTTACATCTTCAGCGTCGTCAGAGTCGATCAACTCACTGAACGAGACCATGCCATTCTGGCTGCGTACACCATCAAGCACGATGCTGGCAAAAAGCTCCGGGCTGCCAAGCGCGGGCGACACGGCCAGTTCGGGAAAGAGGCCACGGCGCAGGAGGCCGCCGGCGTTGCCGACGTCGCTGTGGCAGATCCAGCAATGCCTGCCGTAAAGCTCGGCACCGCGCGCGATTTGTTCAGCGCTGGCCACTGACGGCGGCGGATCGAGCTGCGGTGAAATGTAGGGTCTTGGGTCGGGCAGCGTGGTATCGGCGTCCAGTTTAAAAACAAGCAGTCTGGAATAGTCCGGAGCGTAGTAGTTGCCATTGGCGCGCCCGGCCACCACCGCCACGTATTGTTCGCCGTCCACGCTGTAGGTGATGGGCGCGGCGACCACGCCGGTGTGGGTGGCGGTGGATTGCCAGAGTTCACTGCCGCTAACGGCATCGTAGGCGGCAAGGCCGTTCTGGTTGCCTTTGAAGACCACGTCGCCGGCGGTGGCGAGCATGCCCGCGTTGGCGCCGGGGATGCGCCAGCCGGGTTCCTGCGTTACCGGGTTCCAGGCCACCATGTAGCTGCCGCTTGGCAGGTCGGCGGTGGCGTTGAGGCCGAGTTCAGCGGCACCGGCGGCGGGATCCACGCCGAGGTTCGAGGTGAGCGGATTGGGATCGAAGGCACGGTCGTAGGCGTAGACGAAGGAATTGTCGGCGGCGGGGAGGTAGACCAGGCCGGTGCGTGGGCTGTAGGCCATGGGTTGCCAGTTGTGCGCGCCGGAGGGCGCCGGCTGCACCGCGAAGGCAACGCCGGTGCGGTCGAAACGGGCATCGGGGTTGGCGATTGGACGCCCGGTTTGCGGATCGATGCCGCTGGCCCAGTTCACCGCGGCATAGGGCTGTGCGGAAATGAAGGCGCCGGTGGCGGCGTCGAGCACGTAGAAAAAGCCGTTCTTCGGCGCCTGCATCACCACCTTGCGTGGCGCGCCGTCGAGCGTGAGCGTGGCCACCATGATGGGTTGGGTGGCGGTGTAGTCCCAGGTTTCGCCGGGCGTGGTCTGGTAGTGCCATACGTAGGCGCCATCGTCGGGATCGAGCGCCACGATGGAAGACAGGAACAGGTTGTCGCCGCCACCGGGGCTGCGGATGTCCTGGTTCCAGGGCGAGCCGTTGCCGGTGCCGACATACAGCAGGTCGAGTTCGGCATCGTAGGCCATGGAATCCCACGCCGTACCGCCACCACCCAACTGCCACCATTCGCCGTTCCAGGTGTCGGCGGCCATGCGCATGGCGTCGTTCTCGAAGCCGTCGGCGGGATTGCCGGGCACGGTGTAAAAACGCCAGACCAGTTCGCCGGTTTGCGCATCGAAGGCGGACACGTAGCCGCGCACGCCGTATTCGGCGCCACCGTTGCCGATGATCACCTTGTCTTTCACCACGCGCGGCGCGCCGGTGATGGAATAGGACAGGTTGCGGTCGATCAGGGTGTCCACGCTCCAGGCTTCCACGCCGGTAGCGGCATCGATGGCGATCAGACGGCCGTCGATGGTGCCCACGTACACCTTGCCTTTCCACAGCGCCGCGCCGCGGTTGACCACGTCGCAGCAGGCGCGCACGCCCCAGTCGCGCGGCACCTGGCTGTCGAAACGCCACAGTTCCCGCCCGCTGGCGGCATCGAACGCCAGCACGTTGCTCCAGGCGGTGGTGACGTAGATTACGCCGTCCACCACCACCGGCGTGCTTTCCTGCCCGCGCGGAATGTTGAAGTCGGCATACCAGGCCAGGCCGAGGCGCGCCACGTTGTCGCGGTCGATGGCGTCCAGTGGACTGTAGTGTTGCTCGTCGTAGCTGCGGCCGGTGCTCATCCACTGTTCGGGTTCGGCGTCGGCGCCAAGCAGGCGCGTGGTGTCCACCGCGGCGGGGCCGCCAATATAGGCGGGGATGCCGGTGCCGGCCGTGGCGGCACTCGCGGGTTGTGGGGTAGCCGGGGTGTTCGAAGAGGAAGTGGAGGAGTCTTGCGGCGTACAGGCGCCCAGCAGAAAGCCAAGGGCCAGCATCCCTGTTGTTATTGTTTTCATGAGGCGCTCCGGGTTGCGGTGCACGGAGCATACCGCAGCGCCGCGGCAGCGCGCCACGGCTGTCGCCCGTGCCCGACAGGCAAGACCATGACCACATGGATCGAACGGTCCTTAAGGAAGCGTTCAGTCTGCGCTGCCTAGACTGGAACCAAATTCCGGCAAGGAGAGGATCGTCGTATGAAACCCTGGCTGAAATTCGCTTTGATCGGTGGCTTGCTGCTGGCCAACGGCGCCGCCCTGGCCGACCACCGCCACGACAATCGCGGCTGGCGCGGCCACGACCGCCATCCCGTGGTGCGCCATGTGCAACCGTATCGTAATCATTCGAGTGATCGCTGGTCGTTCAGCCTCAACCTGGGCCGGCCCTATTACGCGTCGCCCGGCCTGAGCATGGGCTGGAGCAACCGCGGCCGGAACTCGTTCAACTCGTTCTACAATCCGCGTCCCATCGTGGTGGCGCCGCGCCAGCCGCGCACGGTGATCATCGAGAACAACACCTACGTGACGCCCGGCACCACGGTCACCTACGGCAGCGTGCAGGGCGCCACCAGCCTGTTCAAGGATCGCTACGGCAACTGCTACGAACGCCGCTACGATGGCTACGGCAACGAAACCCGCATCGAACTGCCGTATTCGGCCTGTAATTTCTGAGGGTGATGAGCGGCCAATCTGCCTTTTTGGAACAGGTGGTCTGCGCCGAAGATCGCTAGATTCTGATGCGGAACAGGGCGCCGCCGAGCGTGCTTTGTTCGATGCGGATTTCGCCGCCGTAGCTGCTCACCAATTCCACCACCACCGCCAGCCCGATGCCCTGTCCGCTGCGCACCGTGTCGGCGCGCGCGCCACGTTCCAGCACCCAGGCGCGTTGGTCCGGCGCGATGCCCGGGCCGTCGTCCGCCACGTCCAGCAACAGCTCCCGGCCCCGCTGTCCGGCCCGCACCACGATGCGACTGGCGCCGTACTTGAAGGCGTTGTCCAGCAGGTTGCCGCACAACTCCATCAGGTCGCTTTCCTCGCCGAAGAAACGCACGCTGTCGGCCACTTCCAGGCTTACTTGCATCGCCTTGTCGCGATACACCTTGTGCAGCGCACCGGTGATGCGCGCCAACACCGGCGCCAGCGCTACCGGCGTGGCCAAGAGGCGCAGTTGATTGTCCTTGACGGCGCGCTTGAGCTGGTAGGACACGATCTGATCCATGCGCGCCAGTTGCTCTTCCATGTCCTGCCGCTGCACCGCGCTGATTTCGCCACCGCCGCGCAGTTCCTGCAGCGCGGCCGAGAGTACCGCCAGCGGCGTCTTGAGGCTGTGCGCCAGATCGCCGAGCAGGCTGCGGTAACGATGCTGCCGTTCGCGTTCGCGTTTGATCAGCAGGTTGAGGTTTTGCGTTACTTGCACCAGTTCCACCGGATAGCGTCCCTGCAGTTCATCCTGGCGCCCGCCCTCGATGCCGGACAGATCCTCCGCCAGCACCTCCAGTGGCCTGAGCCCCCAGCGCAGCAACAGCACCTGCGCCGCCGACAGGAATATCGCCAGCGCCCCGAACCACAGGTACAGGTTGGATTGGAATTCGCGGATCTCCGCCGCCACCGGCGCGGAGGATTCGAGCACCACGAAGGTGAAATTCTGCGCCTGGCTTTCCCAGTAGATGCCGTAGGCGGCCCAGATCAGCGGCCCCTGCTCGTCCACCGTGACGGTGCCGTAGGCGATCTCGCCGGTGTCGAGATGGCCGGGGTCGAAGCCGCTTTCCATGAGATTGAGCGTGAGCGCGGAGGCGCTGCGCCAGAGTTCGTTGCCGGCGCTGTCGACGATGAAACCGTACAGGCCCGAATTGAGCTGGGAAAACCGTGCTTCCCCGAGATCAGGCAGGAAAAACGCGCCGCGGTCCGGTTCCGCCACGCCGAGCAGCGCGTAGATCTGCAATTGCAGGCGCTCGCGCACGGCCACCTCGATGCTTTCCTGGTACGCACGTTCCAGCACGAGGCCGGCCAGGCCGAGGAACAGGATGAGCAACACGCCGAACGCCAATACCAGGCGTTTCTGCAGGGAATAACGCGAATTGTTACCAGGTGCCGGGCTGGACATTGAAGCGGTAGCCAAGACCGCGAATGGTGTCGATCGGTTTGAGCGTTTCGTCCGGGTCCAGCTTCTGGCGCAGGCGGCGGATGAACACTTCCAGCACGTTGCTGTCGCGGTCGTGGTCCTGGTCGTACAGGTGCTCGGTCAACTCACCCTTGGAGATCACCTTGCCCGGATGCAGCATGAGGTATTCCAGCACCTTGTACTCGTAGGCGGTCAGTTCCACCGCCTCGCCCTGGCGCACCAGCTTGCGCGCCGTGGTATCGAGGCTCAGCGGCCCGAAATCGAGCGTGGGCTTGGCGAAGCCGGCGGCGCGGCGCACCAGCGCATTGAGGCGGGCGCGGATTTCCTCGATCTGGAAAGGTTTGACCACGTAGTCGTCGGCGCCGGCGTCGAGCCCCTCGACCTTGTCGGTCCAGTTGTCGCGCGCGGTGAGGATCAGGATGGGAAAGGTGCGGCCCTTGGACCGCAGCGTGCGGATCAGGGAGAGGCCGTCGAGCTGCGGCAGGCCCAGGTCGACGATGGCGGCGTCGTAGTCGTATTCCAGCGCGTGGAACAGGCCGGTCTTGCCATCGCTGGCGCTGTCTACCACGAAATCGCTGTCTTCCAGCGCCTTGACCAGCTTGGCGCGCAACAGATCTTCGTCTTCCACCACCAACAGGCGCATGCTATTCCGCTGCTCCGCGCTTGACCTGCCCTGACTCGGCGTCGACAAACACGTTGAACACCGTGCCTTCCTGATCCATGCGGATGCGCCATTGATCGCCTTCGAGCCGGATGTTCAACACGCGCCCCGGAAATACCTGGCGCGCGCGGTCGGAGGCTTCGCTGCGGGAAACCCGCGCCTGTTCCTCGCCGCGCTGGCCCTGGTCGTTGCCCATCAGCCCACGCTGCACCCGCGGCGGGTCCTGGGAGGCGGCGTGTACGGCCGGCATCACGCACAAGCAAGCCAGCAGGGCTATCGCGGCGGGAATGCTTGTGAACGAGAACTTCATGAGTTCAGGGCCATAGAGTCATCAGGGTGGGTGGGCGGCGGACATCGTGCCTGGACCCCGTTCAGAATACCGGTTCCACATTGATCCTGACCCGTACCGTGGCGCCTGGATCCTGCGGCATGCGCACTGTATGCAGGGCGCCATTGTAGCGATAGCTCACATCATAACCAACCAGTTTCTCCTCCTGCACGTTGGTGTAGACGGTGCGGCAACGCTGCTGCGTATCGACGTAATAGCCATCGTCCTGGCGGTTGGCACGGCTGATGTCGCCGGCGATCGAACCGCCGATCACGGCACCCACCACGGTGCCGACGCGCTTGTTGCTCTTGTGGTGACCCACGGCGTTGCCGAGGGCGCCACCGATAAGCGCGCCGATCAGGTTGGGCGTCATCGACCCGCCCCGCTGCGGCGCCTGGTGTACCACTTCCTCTTCCCAGCACTGCTGTTGCGGCTGGCTGGATTCGACTACGTGGTAGACGGGCATGGACGAGACCACCTGCGCCTGGGCATAGCTGACGGCGGCCTGGGCCTGCAGCGCCATGGCGCTGGCAAGCAGCAGGGTGGCAATACGAATCGGGGTTTTCATGTGTTTCTCCAATGTTTTCCCGGACGCGGCCAGAATAGCCATGAGTCACTGAATAAGGGCTGAACTTGCGATATTTCCCGATCCAGACCACACTTGGGCAGCCCGGCAGCGTATCGGGCGCTTGATACCCACCCACCGACGCCGGAGGATCTGCATGCGTCTGCCCATCCTGCTGCTGACCATCGCCATGAGTATGCCGCTCGCCGCCCAGACATCCCTTACGGTCGACACCACCCAGGGCCAG
>DATMFX010000404.1:0-3887 GCA_035555995.1 Hyphomicrobiales bacterium
GCCACGGGATCGATGGGTTCTTCGTCGCCGCGATAACGCGCCGGATCACGCGCATCGAGCAACAGCTGCAGGTTCGCATCGATGGCGTTGGTCAGCACCTGGCTCACCAGCGGCGCCAGCGTGCTGTAGCGGTCCGCCACCGGCACCGCCTGCGGCGGCACGTCCCGGGTAAGATGCCCACCTGCCTTCTGCCAGGCGGCAATGCCGCCATCGAGCACCGCCACTTTGTCGTGGCCTATCCACTGCAACATCCACCACAGGCGCGCCGCGATCGCCCCACCGCTATCGTCGTACACCACCACCTGGCGTTCAGGCGCAAGCCCCCAGCGCAGCGCGCGCTGAATCCACTCGCTGCGCGGCGGCAGAGGATGGCGTCCGGTTTTGCCCGGCAGGTGAGGCAAGCTGAGATCGCGATTGAGATCGACATAGTAGGAGCCGGGCACATGCCCTTCCGCGTAGGCCCTGGCGCCGGCGGTGGGGTCGGCCAGAGAAAAACGACAATCGAAAACGGTAACGGAATAGTGGTCGATCAGTTGCGCCAGTTCAGTGGGGGAAATCAGGGTGTTCATGCGAAACTCCTGCATAAAACGGGCTGCATAAAACGGGCTGCATCCGCGCCCCGGACAGCGCTGGCAACCGCTTTCGGGGAATGTAGGAGCTATTCCTGAACAAGTCCAGATCGCACGCTGGCAGTTTGTGACGAAGCGCCCATTGCCGGATCGGCCGGCTTGCCGCGGCGGTTCATGAAGCCGCTGGCGCGCTTGGCGGGGCCTTTCGCTTCCATGGCAAAATCGGTATGCCGCGCCTCCGCGGGCACCAGCCCCGGCAGCAGCGTGAACGGATTGACATGCGCGCTTTTGTCGAAAATTTCCCGCGTGCTCACCGGGCCTTAACACGCGCTGGCTATGCTGCGCGATGCCGTCTCATTCCCTGTTCATGACGAGACGCCACAAGGTATTCCATGGCAGTCCCGTCCGTGCTGATCGTAGAAGACGAACCCGATATTCTCGAACTCCTGGCATTGCACTTTACCCGCCAGGGTTACGACGTGCGGCGCGCGTGTTGCGTGGTCGACGCACTGGCGCAGATCAAACAACAATTGCCCAACCTGGTGCTTACCGATCTGTGCCTGCCCGGACCGGGCGGTATCGAAATCGTGCGTTTTCTGCGTGCGGACGCGCGCAGTGCCAAGGTGCCGGTGATCATGGTGTCGGCCGCGCCGGCGCCACCGCCCACGGGGCCCGACGCCGAGCCGTTCCTGTTCGTGGGCAAACCGTTCGGGTTGCAGGACATCAACATTGCCGTGGACATGCTGATGAACCGCGCCAGCCGTGCGAAGCACGAACGGCTGGGCGCGAAGTAGCGCCGCGCGGCTCATTCGGGATCCACGCCACTCGTCTCGCCCAGCATTCCGAATTGCGCCGGCACCTTGACGTAAAACAGCCGGACGCCTTCCGTGCGCAAGCGGGCAAAAAGCCGGTCCGCCTCCTCCGTGCTGACGATCATCACCACCTGCAGCGGCTGATCCGCCAGTTCGAGGAAGTGTGCGGAATGAAACCGCCTGTCGTGTCCCACGCCTTCGCTGCCGGGAATCAACGTGGCGCCGTGCAGGCCCATTTCCGCGGCGAGGTGAATCAGCCAGTCCGCCAGGGACTTGCCGGCATGGCGCCGATCCTGCTGGGTGAAAAAAGTGATCTGATAGCCGTTCATGACGATCTCCCTTACGAGGATTTGAGCCACGCCACTGTCGCGATGCCCGCAAATGTCATCACCACCGATCCCATGACATGGACCGCGATGGCACCCATGGCCAATGAATAAAGGCCGCGCTGCAGCAGGCTGGCGATCTCGGCCGAGAAGGTGGAAAAAGTGGAAAGCCCGCCGCAGAAACCGGTAATGACCAGCAGGCGCCACTCGGGAGAGAGATTGGGCGCCTGCGCGAAATAAGCGACAGCCAGCCCGACGAGATAGCCTGCGATCAGGTTGGCCGCCAGCGTGCCGGGCGGAAGGTTCGGCAGCAGGCTGTTGAGCCTGAGCCCCAGGCCCCAGCGCAGGAGCCCGCCGAGCACCGAGCCTACGGCAATGGCAAGAATGGGTTTGTACACTGCAATGTCCTCTCTTGAACGTTCTTGAACGCTCTTGAACGTTGTTCCCGAGCGTTGGTTCTTGAGGACAGGCAGCAACTACCTACGCGGCCTGTCCGGCCGATCGTAGGCATCATCAGCCGCAGGGTGCGGCGGTTAAGGGAGGAATGCCATCTCCGCCCGGCAGTATAGCGACTTGCCGGGCGGGAGTCACCGCACAGCCGCCCGGCACATGGACCGGGCGGCGCAAACCGGCCTTACTCTTCCAGGTTCTTGCAGTCCCAGTTGCGTGCATTCGAGGTGTCGCCACGGCCATCATAGACGGCGGTCTTGGGCCAGGCGCACAGGGGGCGGGTGAGGCCGGTTTCGGGATTACTTGCGGGAAGCTCATTCGGCGTCCTGCCGCGTTCGCGCCACCGTTCCAGGGTGGTCAGGAGCTCGAATTCATACGGCCCCGGGCCGCCGCTGCAATGCCCCATGCCCGGCACCATGAAGAGCCGCATCCAGTCCTGATCGTTCTCGTCCATTTCCTGGATCACGCTCTCGTAGTACTCGATGGAGGTACGCGGCGTGATGCTGGGGTCGGCCCAGCCGTGGTACATGAGCAGCTTGCCGCCGTTGGCTTCGAATTCACGCAGGTCGGGATCGGTGGCATCGACAAAGCCCACGCGCTCGTCGATCAGCGGCAGATCGCGGTCGAGATCGAAATCGCGCCAGTTGTAGTCCGGATCCTGGAAACCGAGGATGCGGATGGTGTCCCACAGGAACGCGTCGGGCGGGCGGAAATCGAACGGCAAGCGCGGAATCGGACTGCCGAGCACCTGGCCGGGGAATACGACCTTGCCATCGCTCGTGCGCAGGCCTTCGCCGTAGTAGTCCGTGGTCTCGACGCCCTGATACTGCCAGAGGCAGCTTTCGCTGTACGCGGAATCGCCGGCCTCCATGCTGCAGGTGATGTCCTTGAAATCGAATGCGCACTGGCGCGGTTCGTTGATGAAACCGTCCTTCAGCACGTCGCACTGCTTCAGTACCGAGTTGTTGATGAGATCCGCGGTGTACTGATACGGATTGGAATGTTCCGGGTTGCGGTTGTTGAAGATGTGCAGGTAGGACTGCGCCACGTGCATGTGGATGTGCCGGTTGGCCAGTGCGCCGGCGATGATGCCGTCGAAGTCCTGCGGATAACGCTGCGCCGACATCACGCCCTGGCGGCCGCCGGTGGAGCAGCCCTTGAAGTAGGAATATTGCGCGGGACCGCCATAGGCCTGCGTGATCACCGCCTTCGATTTCTCGGCCATTTCGTGCACGGCGCGGTAGGCAAAGTCGACCAGCTTTTCCTGGTTGCCAAGCGCAAACATGCCATTGGGGCCATCGGCGGCGCTATGGCCGGTGTCCGTGCCGGCGGTGGCATAGCCGCGCCGCAGCGCTGCGCGCATGTCGTTGTAGCCCTGGATCGTGCCGGCCCAGCCGCCGTTGCCCACCGCGAGAAACCGGCCGTTCCAGCGTGCGGCCGGCAGCCAGAGTTCGACGTTGATTGCGGATTGGGCGCTTGGCGTCAGCACCATTTTCACACGGCAGTGTGCGGGAATCGGTTCCTGATCGGTATTGGTGTTGGCACCGGCGCCCGCGGGCGCCCGGAACGGGCCTTCGGGAACGAATTCCGCGCTGGCGATGCGACCGTCGTCGAGCGCAAAACCCGTGAGAGCCGTGCAATTGGCGGTGGAAACCGCGGATGCCAGCGCAGCGGCGGCAAATAGAGTGAGCATATGGCAACCCCTTCTTCTTATGTGGTGGAACCTAGGC
>DATMFX010000405.1:0-4050 GCA_035555995.1 Hyphomicrobiales bacterium
CAGCTTTCCGGCGGCCAGCAGCAACGCGTGGCGCTGGCGCGGGCGCTGGCGCCACGTCCCAAGCTGCTGCTGCTGGACGAACCCTTTTCCAACCTCGACGCCGAACTGCGCCGCCGCCTCAGCCTGGAAGTGCGCGACATCCTGCGCCAGCACCAGACCACCGCGATCCTGGTGACCCACGACCAGAACGAAGCATTCACCATGGCGGACGTGATCGGCGTGATGGACGCCGGCAAGCTGCTGCAATGGGCAGGGCCGCAACAGCTGTTCCACGAACCGGTATCGCCGCAGGTGGCCGCGTTCGTTTCCCACGGCCAGTTCCTGCCGGCCACCCTGCTCAGCCCCACCCGCGTGGCCACGGCGCTTGGCGAGGTGGAGCTGGACAGCGCCCATCCGCGCTGGCACGACGCCGGCCAGGCGGTGCAGTTGCTGCTGCGCCCCTGGAACGTGCATTACAGCCCTGAGGGCGGCGGGCTGGCCCGCATCGGCAACCAGCAGTTCATCGGCACCTATACCGAAACCACCCTCGAGCTTGCCGGCGGCCTCTCGCTCACCAGCCATGACAACACCCTCGCCACGCTCCCCCCCGGCACCGAGGTGGCGCTGCGCCTGAGTCCCGAGCATCTGCGTCTGTTCCAGGCCTGAAACCGCCTTGCAGGCCCATTTCGGCCATCCTGGCGCAATCCCTACATATAGGGGCGGGGTCCGGCGCTCTCCGCTATCATAAATCCGCATTACGCGCTGCTTGCATCGCCGGAAAGCATACTTTACAGTGCCGTCCGCTGTGCCCGCCACGGCGTTTTTTGCCCGCTTTTTCCCACTCTGCACTTATCCCCAGGATGCCCAGAAATTACGCACCTGTTATCCACCAAGAATTCACAAGAAATACCGCTTGCCATAAAAAATGCCCTTGATATAGTGTGGAGCCTACGAGCTCTCCCAATATATTGTGTCCCTTTTGTCAGCAGTCACCCGCCATCGCGGCCTTGGTTCCAGTGCCAGGCGCTGCACGGAACGCTGCTTCGATACTGACACAGCGAGGCGCCAGAGAGCGCCCCTCCGGGAGGGCCGCAGGCCGGCACGGCGGCAACCGCCGCTGGGTGCCGTCAGGATCCGGAGAGGGAACCCCGCACAGTCGCCATACCGGACGTGAACACAAGATGTAGTGTCCGCCCGGGCAGGATCAAAGCAGCAACGTTGTAACGAACCATACGAAGTCAGAAGTCGATCAGCCTCTAGACTGACAAGACCGGAGCCATCATGCATACCGACACCCACACCAGCAGCCAATCCGCCCCTTCCCGCCCGGCCGCCATCGAGGCCACCAACAACGACGACAGCCTCGGTACCATGGCGCCCGGCCAGTTGCGCGTCATCAAGCGCAACGGCGCGGTCGTGAGCTACGACCACACCAAGATCACCGTGGCCATCACCAAGGCCTACCTCGCGGTGGAAGGCGGCAACGCCGCCGCGTCCTCACGCGTGCACGAAACCGTGGCGCGCCTGGCCGAGGAAATCTCGCAGACCTTCAAGCGCCGCATGCCCTCGGGCGGCAGCATCCACATCGAGGAAATCCAGGATCAGGTGGAGCTGCTCCTGATGCGCTCCGGCGAGCACAAGGTGGCGCGCAGCTACGTGATCTACCGTAACGAGCGCTCCCGCGAGCGCGACCTGCAACAGCAGCAGGAAGCCAAGCGCCCCACCGTGCTGGTCACCATGGAAGACGGCTCCCAGCAGCCGCTCGACACCCGGCGCCTGCGCACCGTGATCAGCGAAGCCTGCAACGGTCTCGACGGCGTGGACGGCGACAAGCTGTTCGAAGACACCCTGAAGAACCTCTACAACGGCGTGAACATCAAGGACGTGCGCGTGTCGGTGGTGATGACCGCCCGCGCCCACGTGGAAACCGAGCCCAACTACAGCTACGCCGCCGCGCGCCTCTTGCTCGACACGCTGCGCAGCGAAGCCCTCGGCTTTCTCGGCGTGGCCCAAAGTGCCACCCAGAGCGAAATGCACTACCGCTACGCCGCCACGCTGCGTCCCTACATCGAGAAAGGCGTGGCGCTGGAACTGCTCGACCCCGACCTCCTGAACTACGACATCGCCCGCCTCGGTGAAGCCCTGCACGCCGAGCGCGACGACCAGTTCACCTATCTGGGCCTGCAGACGCTGTACGACCGCTACTTCATCCACAGCGAAGGCGTGCGCTTCGAGCTGCCGCAGATTTTCTTCATGCGCGTGGCCATGGGCCTGGCCAGGAACGAGCAGGACCGCGAAGCCCGCGCCATCGAGTTCTACAACCTGCTGTCCAGCTTCGACTACATGGTGAGCACGCCGCAGCTGTTCAATGCCGGCACCCAGCGCCCGCAGCTGAGCTCCTGCTTTCTCACCACCGTGCCGGACGACCTCAGCGGCATCTACAGCGCCATTCACGACAACGCCATGCTGAGCAAGTTCGCCGGCGGCCTCGGCAACGACTGGACCCCGGTGCGCGCGCTTGGCGCCTACATCAAGGGCACCAACGGCCGCAGCCAGGGCGTGGTGCCGTTCCTGAAAGTGGTCAACGACACCGCCGTGGCGGTGAACCAGGGCGGCAAGCGCAAGGGCGCCGTGTGTTCCTATCTGGAAACCTGGCACCTCGACATCGAGGAATTCCTGGAACTGCGCAAGAACACCGGCGACGACCGCCGCCGCACCCACGACATGAACACCGCCAACTGGATTCCCGACCTGTTCATGAAGCGCGTGTTCGAGGACGGCCAGTGGACTCTGTTCTCGCCCAACGAAGTGCCCGAACTGCACGACCTGCACGGCCGTGCCTTCGAGGCCAAGTACGCCGAGTACGAAGCCAAGGCGCAGGCCGGCCAGATGTACACGCACAAAGTGGTCGAAGCCAAGGCGCTGTGGCGCAAGATGCTGAGCATGCTGTTCGAAACCGGCCATCCCTGGATCACGTTCAAGGACGCCTGCAACGTGCGCTCGCCGCAGCAGCACGTGGGAACCGTGCATTCCAGCAACCTGTGCACCGAGATCACCCTGAACACCAGCAAGGATGAGATCGCCGTGTGCAACCTGGGCTCGATCAACCTGGTCCGGCACGTGACCCCCGAGGGGCTGGATCGCGACAAGCTCAAGCGCACCATCCACACCGCCGTGCGTATGCTCGACAACGTGATCGACATCAACTACTACTCCGTGGGCCAGGCCAAGAACTCCAACTTCAAGCACCGCCCGGTGGGCCTGGGCGTGATGGGCTTCCAGGATGCGCTGTACGTGCAGAAGCTGCCCTACGCCAGCGACCAGGCGGTGACCTTCGCCGACCGCTGCATGGAAGTGATCAGCTACCACGCCATCGAGGCCTCCAGCCTGCTGGCGGAAGAGCGCGGCGCCTATTCCTCGTTCAAGGGTTCGCTGTGGGACCAGGGCATCCTGCCGATCGACTCGCTGGAAAGACTGCGCGCCGAGCGCGGTGCCGACTATCTCGAAGTGGATACGTCCTCCACGCTGGACTGGGCCTCCTTGCGCGAGCGCGTGCAGCAGAAAGGCATGCGCAACTCCAACGTCATGGCCATTGCCCCCACCGCCACCATCGCCAACATCAGCGGCGTGTCGCAGAGCATCGAGCCGACCTACCAGAACCTGTACGTCAAATCGAACCTGTCGGGCGAGTTCACCGTGGTGAACCCTTACCTGATCAACGATCTGAAGGATCGCGGGTTGTGGGACAGCGTGATGCTCAACGACCTCAAGTACTACGAAGGCAGCGTGCAGAAGATCGACCGCATCCCGAGCGATCTCAAGGTGCTTTACGCCACCGCGTTCGAGATCAACCCGCGCTGGCTGGTGGACGCCGCAAGCCGCCGCCAGAAATGGATCGATCAGGCGCAGTCGCTGAACCTGTACATCAGCGAAGCCAACGGCAAGAAACTGGACGTGACCTACCGCATGGCCTGGCTGCGCGGCCTGAAAACCACCTACTACCTGCGCGCGCTTGCCGCCACCAGCACCGAGAAGAGCACCGTGGCCACCGGCATCCTGAACAAGGTATCC
>DATMFX010000406.1:0-8732 GCA_035555995.1 Hyphomicrobiales bacterium
CGCCCACCATCACCGCGCGGTCGCCACGCGCGGCATCGAATCCCATCAGCTGCAGCGTATGGCGCAGATGGCCGGGGTCCGGCTTGCGCACGCCGGCCGCATCGCCGCCGGCCACCGCGGCAAACAGCGGCAGGATGTCCAGCCGCTGCAGGATTTCCCGGCAGGGTTCGGTGAATTTGTTGGATGCCAGCCCGATTCGCCAGCCCTTGCCGTGCAGCGCGCTCAAGGTGGCCTTCACCCCGGCGAACAGCCGCGTGTGGCGATAGCCGGTGTGCTGGTAAGCCGCCAGAAAGGCAGTGGTATGCCGCTCCAGCGTGGCGTCGTCGAGCGTGATTCCCTGCGCGGCGAACGCGCGCTTGACCACCATGCGCATGCCGTCCCCGAGCATGGCCAGCAGTTGCGGCCGGCTCACGGGCAGCAGCCCGGCTTGTTCCAGCACCACGTTGAGCGAGATCACCAGGTCATCGACGCCGTCGATGAGCGTGCCGTCGAGATCGAACAGAAGGTGTTGGGCGGGGGGATTGCCGGACATGGGAAAACCACAGGGAAATACAAAAAAACAGGCCGTAAGTACACCACAATCAGTCTGTGCGGGCCACCGGAGGGATGGGCCGGCGACGCCGGTGAGCGGCCGCTCGCGCTGCTGGCACTACCGCGGGCGATTAGCCAGTGGTGCCGAACAGCAGTCCGCGCGGCACTTCGCCGTGCACGCCTACCTGGTTGCGGCCGCCTGCCTTGGCTTCGTACAGCGCCTGGTCTGCCTGGTGAATGAGCTGTTCCAGCGAGGCGGCGCCTTCGCGCGTGGCCACGCCGATGCTGACGGTAAGCTGCCGGTTGCGAATACCGGGAATCACGATCAGGCTCACCGCCTGGCGCAAGCGCTCCGCCAGCGCCTTGCCCTGCGCCTGGCTGGTTTCGGTGGCCACCACCAGGAATCCCTCGCCGCCGATGCGGCCGATCAGGTCGCTTGGCCGCAGCGAGGTCTGCAGCACCCGGGCGATGGCCTTGAGCACGGTGTCGCCGCTGCCGTGGCCGTAGGTGTCGTTGATGTCCTTGAAGTGATCCACGTCGAACACCAGGCAGCACAGCGGCCGTCCGAAACGCTGCGCGCGTTCCCATTCGCGCTGCGCCGCCGCCATCACCGAACGGCGGTTGCGCAATGACGTGAGCGCGTCGGTGTTGGCCAGCCGATGCATGTGCCTAGCGTTGTGGCGGGCATGCCACAGCATCGCCAGCGCCAATACCAGCAGTGTGCCGCCCAGCAGCAACACCAGCTGTTGCATATGCAGCAGCTGTTCCTTCACGGCCAGTTCCTGCCGCTGGCGCTGGCCAAGGGCCTGCAGGCGTTCGTTGGCGTCGGCATAGCGCCGGGTTTGCAGTTCCACCTGCAGCCGCTGGGTGCTTTCCTGGTTCTGCTGATTGAGCTCCAACTGCAACAGATCGGTATAGGCGCGCTGGAACACCAGCGCCCGCTTGAGCTCGCCAAGCGCCTCGTTGGCCAGGCTCAGCCCGCGGTACACCTTGAGGATGGCTTCGCTGTAATCGTTGTCGATCAGCGCCGGCAACGCGGCTTCGTAGTAGGCCACGGCGGCCGCCGGATGTTCGAGATCCAGCTCCACGTCGCCCAGGTGGCGCTTGACCACGGCGGCCTGCAGCGATTCGCCGAGTTGCTCGAATAAGGCCAGTGACTGGTCCAGCAAAGGCAGGGCGCTGAACGGCTGCTGCTGCGCCTGCAGGTTCACCGCCATGGCCTTGAGGGTATAGGCGGCGCCGCTCTGGTCATCCAGTTGCAGGCTCAGTTCCAGCGAACGGCTGAAATGCCTGGTGGCGTCACTGAAATCCTGTTGCGAGGCTTCGGCATGGCCAAGGTTGTACAGCGATACCGACAAGGCCGGCAGATCGCCGCCTGCCTCGTCGAGCGTGGCCAGTTCCTGATAGTAGTTTTGCGCCAGCGCGAACTGGCCGGTGCTGTAATGCAGATTGGCAAGCGAATTGAGCACGCTGCGCGCCTGCGGCGAATCCGGCGTGGCGGCGGTCAGGTCGTAAGCCTGGCTGAGCAGTTGCGCCGCCTGCGCGTAAAGCGTGCGGGTGACCAGGCTGTCGGCTTCGCGCACCAGGGCTTCCGCCTGTTGCTCGGGCGTGGCGGGGGCGGCATCCTGCGCCTGCGCGGGGGCAAGCCACCACAACAGGCTCAAGCACAAGGCATGACGAAGCATCGACGAATTCCAGGCGGCAAGCGGGCGCGGCAGAATGCCGCGCGGGGGCAGGGCCATGTGTCTGTAACGGCTGCGCCGCGCAAAACCTGAAGTGTGCGTGCTGTTGGTGTTGTGTCGCCATTGTGCTGTTCTATACTCCCTTGCCCATGCCAACCGCCACGGACTCTTGCTGCATCGAATGGAGCCTGATGGCGCCCAGGACCGATGCCTACAAGTCTTACGAGGATTTCCCATGGATACCCCAGTTTTTGCTTCCCGGTGGTGGCGCGTGCTGCCTTTGTGTGCCGCCGCGATGCTTGCCGCCTGCTCCGGTTCCACGGAACCCGCCGGGAATGAGACGGCGAACAATGCCACGCCGGAACCCACGCCAAGCGCCCCTGCGGCTGCGGCAAACCTTCCCCTCGGCTCGGGCGTGGAGCAGGCCAATTTCGACCTGAACGTGGCGCCGGGCGCGGATTTCTACCGTTACGTGAACGGCACCTGGCTGGCGAACACCCCCATTCCGGCCGACAAATCCAACTACGGCGCCTTTACCCAGCTCGATGACGAAGCGCAGGAACATCTGCGCACGCTGATCGAGGAAGCCGCGGGCGCCGATGCCCCGCTGGGTTCCGACGAACAGAAAGTGGGCGATTTCTTCGAAAGCTTCATGGATGAGGCCGCCATCGAACAGCGCGGCGCAAGCCCGCTTGCCGACCGGCTCGCCGACATCGCGGCCGCCGCCGACAAACCGGCGCTGTTGACGCTCAGCGGCATGCTCAACCGCATCGGCGTGCAGATACCGGCGGGCATCTACATCAACAACGACGAGAAGCAGTCCGACCAGTACATCACCTACATCACCCAATCCGGCCTTGGCCTGCCCGACCGCGATTGGTACCTGAGCACCGACAATGCCTCGCACCAGCAGGCGCGCGAAGCCTATGCCGACTACATCGACAAGGTGATGATGCTGGCGGGGCAACAGGGCGACTTCAGCCGCGCGGTGCTGGACATCGAAACGCGTCTGGCCCAGGCCCACTGGGACCGCGTGCAGAACCGCCAGGCCGAGCTCACCTACAACAAGCGCACGCGCGATGAACTGGGCACCATGGCGCCGCAACTGGACTGGGCCGCGCTGCTTGGCGCGCTTGGCGTCGACGACACTACCTTCATCGTCAACCAGCCCAGCTTCATCGAAGCCTACGGTCAGTTGTGGGAAGAGGTGCCGCTTGGCACCTGGAAGGACTATTTCAGCTTCAAGCTGGTGGATGCCTTTGCCTCCTACCTGAGCGATGCCTTCGTGCAGGCGCAATTCGATTTCGAAGGCCGCGTGCTCAATGGCGCCGAAAGCATCGAGCCACGCTGGAAACGCGGCGTGAGCGCCGTGGACGGTGCGCTTGGCGAAGTGGTGGGCCGGCTCTACGTGGAGCAGTATTTCCAGGAAGAATCCAAGGAACGCATGGATGAACTGGTGGATAACCTGCTTGCCGCCTTCCGCACCGGCATCGACGCACTGGAATGGATGACGCCCGAGACCAAGGCAAAAGCCCAGGAAAAACTGGCCAAGATCCATGCCAAGATCGGCTACCCCGACACGTGGAAGGACTATTCCGCGCTGACGGTGGATTCCGGCGACCTGGTCGGTAATGTGATGCGCTCGCGCCAGGTGGAGCATGAGCGCGAGGTACACAAGCTGGGGCAGCCGATCGACCGCGGCGAATGGTTCATGACACCCTATACCGTCAACGCCTACTACAACCCGCCGATGAACGAAGTGGTGTTCCCCGCCGCGATCCTGCAGCCGCCGTTCTTCAACGTGGAAGCCGACGATGCGGTGAACTACGGCGGCATCGGCGCGGTGATCGGCCACGAACTGAGCCACGGTTTCGACGACCAGGGCCGCAAGTACGACGGCGACGGCAACCTGAGCGATTGGTGGACCGAAGCCGATGCCGTGGCCTTCGGCGAGCGCGCGCTGAAACTGGCGGCGCAATACAGCCAGATCGAGGTGCTGCCGGGCAAGTTCCTCAACGGCGAGTTCACGCTTGGCGAGAACATCGGCGATCTCAGCGGGCTGGCGGTGGCCTACCGCGCCTATAAGATGTCCCTGAATGGCGAGGAAGCGCCGGTGATCGATGGCTTCACGGGCGACCAGCGTTTCTTCATCGGCTGGGCGCAGGTGTGGCGGCGCTTGTATCGGCCGGAGAATCTGGAAGTGCGACTGACCTCCGATCCGCATTCGCACAGCGAGGCACGCACCAATGCCATCTTGCGGAATTTCGATGCCTGGTACGAGGCGTTCAACATCCAGCCGGGTGATGCGATGTATCTGGCGCCTGAGGATCGCGTAAAAATTTGGTGAGGTATCTGGTCCGCATCGAAATCGCTAGCCTCTGACGTCCCTTTCTCCCTTCCAGGGTACGCCACGAGGGCATCCATGCCGGCTCGGCTCAGGCCATCCCTGGCCTTCGACGCCCCTGGAAGGGAGAAAGGGACGCCAGAGGCTTGCTTTGGACTTCAGTGTTCCGCACGAGAGGCTCAGTTGTTGAGCAGGTTCGCCGGCGCGTACTGATCGGTGAGCACGCGCTCCTTGGTGTTCCAGTCGGCTTCGGGGTTCAGGCGCTGGGGGAAGTCGGTCATGTCCATCCCGAAGCGGGCCACGCGGGGTTGCAGGGCCGGGGCGCGGGCTTCCAGGGTGGCGCGGTCGGGCAGGGGCTGCATGGAGGCGATGATGATGCGGTTGCCGGTTTCGCGCATGCGCACGTTGAAGATTTCGCCGAACACCTGCTGGTAGGTGTTGGACTCGGCGGCGTAGAGGCGGCTGGTGGAGAAGGTGTTGGCGATCACCATGCCGTTCTCCGGCAGCAGCTGCTTCACCTCTTCCAGGAATTCCGCCGTCATCAGATGCTCGGGGATGTACTCGCCGTTGAAGGCGTCGAGGATCACCAGGTCGTATTTTTCGCCACGCAGCCCCGCGCGCTTGATGAACACGCGCGCGTCCACCGCTTCGGTGTGGATCAGCGGCGTGTCCTGGTAATCGAAATATTCCTCTGCCACACGTACTACCGCTTCGTCGATTTCGGCGATGGTGATGCGTGCCTCGGGGAACAGGGTGGCGTAGGTGTGTACCAGGGTGCCGCCGCCGAGGCCGATGATCAGGATGCTGCCGGGATTGTCCTGCACCATCAGGCTGGCCAGCACCATTTTGGCGTAGGGGAACACCAGTTTGTCGTGGTCGTCGAGAAAGCGACAGCTCTGGTTCTGGCCGTTGAGCGCGGTGATGGTGAAGCGCATGCAGAGGCGGTTGGCATCCTGGGTGACGAGAATGTTGCGGTAGAGCGAGCGTTCCTGGTGAATGGTGCGCACATCGCTCTGCGCGGCGGCGGGCGTGGACAGTGCCAGCGCGTGCAAAATCAGGATGAGGGCGGCGGCGAGAATACGGAACATGGCGTGGCTTCAGCTCAAGGATGGCGAGGCGCGTGGCCCCGGACGAGGGGGGATGATAGCAAGAGCGTTCCTGCTTGCCAGCTTTCCTGGTATTACGCCGGACTCGGCGCGCCGCACCGACTTCGGCGCATTGTGGGGGTTCAGCACATTACGCCAAGCGGCCCGGCACATCGCACGGGTTCAGCACATTACGCCAGGCGGTCCGGCACATCGCACGGGTTCAGCACATGACGCCAGGTGGCTCAGCACATCGCACGAATTCAGCGCATCACGCCAGGCCCGGCACATCGCGCGAGGCGCAGCGCATGGCCAGACTCAACTCCCGGTGCGCGCCAAGTGCCTGCCCACACTGATCGCCAGCGCGGCGGCAAGTGCCAGCACCACGCACATGGTTACCAGGATCTGGTTCACTTCGAACCACAGCACCAGGTAGAACGAGGTGGCCAGCGTGCCGAGCGCGCTGCCCAGCGTGGACACGAAATACAGCGTGCCGGCGATGTGGCCGCTGCGCGTGGAATCCACCACCAAGAGGCGCACGGAATAGGGCGCGATCATGCCCAGCACGGCGGTGGGCAGAAAGAACAGGAACATCGACACCACCAGCGAGCCGTAGCGGGGATCCTCGATACGCAGAAAGGTGGCCTCCATGATGCCGTTGCCCCACAGCACCAGCGGCAGCAGCAGCACGGCAGCGGCGCCGAAGAAGCTGCCGTAGCGCACCAGGTTGGGGTTGTGCAGCGACAGCCGCCCGCCGCACAGATAGCCGATGGACAGCGACAGCATGAACACCGTGATGATGCTGCCCCACACATAGATGCTGCTGCCGAAGTACGGCGCCAGGATGCGTCCGCCCAAGAGCTCGATGGACATGATGATGAACCCGCTGACGAACGCGAGGCCGAGCACGAGCGGATTGCGGAAGGGCGGGGGGGCGTTGGTCATGGCGGCTCCTGGGGTAGCGCGGCAGTATAGCAAGGCTATCGCGGGTCCGGGACCGGTCCCGATAGGATATGATGACCCTTCGTGCTGAACCGGGCCGCGTCCCGCCAACCTGGAGAACCCTGTGGAAACTCTGTTGAACGTCGTCCTGAGTCCGGTCGGACTGTTGCTGTTGTTCGTGATCGTCCTGCTGAAATCGAGTATCAAGTTCGTGCCGCAGAACCGCGCCTACGTGGTGGAGCGCTTCGGCAAGTACCATTCCACCAAGGAAGCGGGGCTCAACGTCATCGTGCCCTTCATCGACCGCATCGCGGCCGACCGTTCGCTCAAGGAGCAGGCGATCGACGTGCCCAGCCAGGGCGGCATCACCAAGGACAACATCAGCCTTACGGTGGACGGCGTGCTGTATTTCCGCGTGCTGGACCCCTACAAGGCCACCTACGGCGTGGACGACTACACCTTTGCCGTGGTCCAGCTGGCGCAGACCACCATGCGCTCCGAGCTCGGCAAGATGGAGCTGGACCGCACCTTCGAGGAGCGCGACCAGCTCAACCACAACATCGTCAACTCCATCAACGAAGCCTCGGCGCCCTGGGGCATCCAGGTGATGCGCTACGAAATCAAGGACATCGTGCCGCCAGCCTCGATAATGGATGCCATGGAAGCGCAGATGAAAGCCGAACGCGTAAAGCGCGCGCAGATTCTCGAATCCGAAGGCGACCGCCAGTCCGCCATCAACCGTGCCGAAGGCCAGAAAGCCTCGGTGGTGCTGGCCGCCGAAGCGCATAAAGCGCAGCAGGTGCTCAAGGCCCAGGGCGAAGCCGAAGCCATCGTGGCGGTAGCCAGCGCGCAGGCCGAAGCGCTGCGCCAGGTGGGCGCCGCGGCCAACACCCCCGAAGGGCAAAAAGCCATCCAGCTCGATTTGGCCACCAAGGCCATCTCCGCCAAGGAAGCCATCGCCCGCGAATCCTCCGTGGTCCTGCTACCCGACGGCGGCACCGAAGCCGCCTCGGTAGTGGCACAGGCCATGACCATCATCAACCGAATGGGCGACAAGCAGGGAGACACCGACCATGGCATGGCTAAGCGCTAACCTCGTCAGTCTGCTCATCGGCGGCGGCCTCGCGCTGCTCGCCATCGAAGTGGGCGTGCTCGGCTTTTCCGTCTTCATCCTGTTCTTCATCGGACTCGCCTGCCTGCTCACCGGCGTCATGATGTGGCTCACCCTCATCCCCGCCACCCTCTGGGCCGCCTGCGTCTCGATAGCGATACTGACCCTGCTGCTCGCCGTCCTCCTCTGGACACCCCTCAAGCGCCTGCAGAACAGCGTCAAGACCACCGAAGTGAAGGGCGACCTCATCGGCCAGCACCTGATCCTCGACACCGCCGTCTCCCCCACCACTCCTGGCCGCCAACGCTACTCTGGGGTGGAATGGCAACTCCATTGCGACTGCGCGCTGCCTGCAGGTGCGGAGGTGGAAATCGTCAAGGTGGAGGTGGGGGTGTTGAAGGTGGCGCCGGTATAGCGATTACGGCAACTCTGGTCTGCCGATAATTGTGATCGCGGAAGGGATGCCCTGTCGCATGTGAACGGGTTGCCGTGGCGGAATTTCCTCAAGGTCTTCGATGGCGAGCTCCGCGTAGTTCGGGGCGGCCTGCTTTTTCTGTACTATTTAGGGCTGGCGGCTCTTTAACCCGGAAAGGATGTGACTGATCGTTATAATTTATTGAAAATACAGGGAGGTAGCGGGTAATCTCGGTGGCTACAAAAAATTAAAAGGCCGCCCGCTAATAATTATTAGAAGGCCGCAAAGGCCTTCTTTATGAACTGTTAGGGCGACAATCTTCGAGTCTCGTTGAGAAGAGTCCCTCAGCGAGCGCATTAAGGATAATGGACTTCAATGGAGGAAGATGAGATGTCAACAACTGGAGAGAAGCCTGGAAAGGGGACATATACTTGCACCAACTGTGGCACGAAGGTAACGCTCGACGACCATAGTGACAGGTTGCCACCTTGCCCAAAATGTAGCGGGACTGAGTATCGCCCGTAGTGAGTAAACCGACTTGGAGCTAAGGATTGATATAGATGTCTGTATGAGCATCTTGTTTGGGTTGAAAGTGAGCGTTGAAGCAAAAGTAATATCTTTG
>DATMFX010000407.1:0-3284 GCA_035555995.1 Hyphomicrobiales bacterium
GATTCGGCGATGTGCCAGGAAAATGCGGCGTCGCCTTCGAACGGCGCTACCGGCTTGAGGCCCCAGCCTTCATCGGCGTTGTGGTAGATGTCGGCGCAGCCCAGCGCGAAGGTGGGTATCTTGTCGAGGAAGAAGTTGAGGCCGTGGTCGTTGTACACCACGATCACCAGGTCCGGTTTGGCGACGTCGCGCAACCAGGCCTTGGCCGGCTCGTAGCCGTCGAAAAAGCGTTTCCAGTACGGTTCCTGGGTCAGGCCGTTGGCAATGGCGTTGCCCACTGCCGGGATGTGGGAGCTGGTCACTCCACCGATGATCTTAGCCATTCCAGTAACCTCCTACTTTGTTCAACTTGTCGACAAGCCCGTCGCCCTTCTGCAACAGCTTGTCCTGGAATTCCTTGGTGGTGATGCCTTGGAACTGCGCGCCGGCATCCTGTACGGAGGTACCACGCGGAATGGCCATCTTGGCCATGAAATAGATGTTCGCCCCCATGCGCAGCATGCCCAGGAAGTCTTTGTTCAGCACAGCTTCCTTGTATTTGCCATCGACTCCGAACTTGTCGCAGTAGGCAGCGGGATCGGCATCGAATTCGGTGCGGTTTTCCTCGGTGTTGAAGGAGAACAGCAGTTTGTTCAGCGCATAGGCGCCGTAGGCATGCTTGCCGTCGAACACATACGTGCCCGGAATGTCTTCATAGTCGTGCTTTTTCCACACCATGCTCAATTACCTTTCGTTGAAACGCTGCCAAATCCGAGGGCGGCGAGTATAGCAGCTAACTCGCTGAATTTCTTGCGAAACATCAAGGGAGTTGACACAAAATCACCGCCGGCCGCAGCGGCGAACGATTATGGAATTTTTATTGTTTTCACAGGGTTATCCACAACACCTCGAAACTTCCTAAGCATCCGCCGCTACCAGGCCACGCCATAGTCGTCGCCGTAGTCGCTGGAACCGCCGATCATGGTGCCCTGCGCCTGGTCGAACAGGATGCCGTTGATGGGGCCGGAGCTTTTGCGCTCCACCACGACGTCGTAGCCCATGCTTTGCAGTTGCAGTTGCACGTGCAAAGGGGTGTCGGCGCGCAGCAGCAGCTTGCCCGGCTCGCTGGTGTGATCGCCGAAGGAACTGTGCAGCTGGTAGCTGCCCATGTTGGCGGCCTCGCTGGCTTGCTGCGGGTCCATGCCGAACTCGACCACGTTGAGAAAGAACTGCAACAGGTTCTGGTCCTGGAAGTCTCCGCCCTGCACCGCGAAGGACAACAGCGGCTTGCCGTCGCGCAGCGCCATGGCGGGTGACAGCGTGGCACGCGGCCGCTTGCCCGGTGCCATCACGTTGAAGGGGTTGCGCTCGGGGTCCATGTCAAAACTCTGCATGCGCTGCGACAGTCCCACGCCGGTATTGCCGGCGATGAACGCCGGAACCCAGCCGCCGCTTGGCGTGATCGACACCACCCAGCCGTCGGCGTCGGCGGCCTGGATCGAAGTGGTGCCGGCGCGCAGGGCTTGTTCATGGTTCATCCGGCCCGGCTCCGGCACCGTGTTCTGCGCCAGCGTGGGCGGCGCGGGCTTGATCTGCCAGCGCTGCAACACGTCGCTGAAGGGATTGGTTTCACCCTGGAAGGGATAGGGATCGCCGGGACGCACCGTGGGGTCGTTATGATCGGGCTGGATCAGCGAAGCACGCTGGCGGGCGTAGTCCTTGCTCAACAGGCCGCGCATGGGTTCCTCGGGCGGGTAGTAGGGATCCCCGTAGTAGAAATCGCGATCGGCGTAGGCCAGGTTCATGGCCTGGTACAGCGTATGGATATACTGCGGCGAGTTATAGCCCATGGCGCGCAGGTTGAAATCTTCGAGCAGGTTGAGCGTCTGCAGCATCACCGGCCCCTGCACCCAGGAATCGAGCTTGTAGACCTCGATGTCCTTGTAGGTGGTCATCACCGGCTCTTCCACGTGTACCTGCCAGCGGTCGAGATCTTCCAGCGTGATCAAGCCACCGGCGTCCTGGGTGGCACGGGTCAGCTCCTGCGCGATGTCACCGCGATAGAAACGTTCGTAGGCGGCCATGATGGCGTCCTCACGGCTGGCGCCCTGAGCCAGGGCCTTGCGTTCGGCCTCGACCAGCTTGCCCAGCGTGGCGTGCAGTTCCGGCTGGTGGAACAGTTCGCCGGCGCGCGGCGCGCCGCTGCGGTTCGGCTGCGCGGGATCGAAATGCGGCAGGAATACCCGGCGCGAATCCGGCCAGGTGCGCAACAGCCGTTCGGTGCCCACCAGATTGTCCACCTGCACCGCTTCGATGGGGTAGCCCTGCGCCATTTCCATGGCCGGCGCCAGCACCTCTTCCAGGCTCAGGGTGCCGTATTGCGCCAGCATCACCAGCAGGCCGCCGGGCGTGCCGGGGGTGATCGCCGCCAGTGGACCGTATTCAGGCGGATATGGCATGTGCAGGGTGTCGCGGAAATAGGCGGGCGTGGCGCCGCTCGGGGCCGCGCCGAGCGCATTGATGGCGATGACCTTGCCGCTGCGCGGATCGTGGATCAAGGCCTGGGTTTCACCGCCCCAGCCCAGGGTATCCCACATGGTGGCGGCCGCGGCCAGCATGGCGCAGGCGGCGTCCACGGCATTGCCGCCACGGCTGAAGATCAGGGCACCGGCGCTGGCCGCCAGCGGCTTGCCGGTAATGGCCACCCAATGCGTGGCATGCAGCGGCGGCTTGTTGGAAGACTTGTGCTCCTGCCCCAGAGCCTGCGTCATGAGGCAGACAACCATCAGCAAGGTCAGGACAGCCCGCAGGCGGCCCGGCCGAAAACTCGCGCTCATCCGATCTCTCCATCCTCTGCAATGGCAAGGTACGCGTCCGGCATTTCCAGGGAACTTCCCAGGGGTTCCGGCGCACGGCGATGGCCCCGAGTTTGAGGCGCTTTGCCCCGCGCCGCAAGGCGCAGGCCGCATTGCAAAGTCCGTTTCGCGCCCCCACAATCGCCGCACCGCGCATTCCGCGCGGCTTTGCAAGGGATCGGGACAGTGGACATCAACGCGTGGCTGGATATTTCCCCCTTCGACTGGCCTTCGGTGGGGGCCGCGCTGCTGTGCGGCTGTGTCGTCGGTCTGGAGCGCCAACTGCGCGGTAAACCGGTGGGCATCCGCACCTCGGCGCTGATCGTGCTTGGCACCTATCTGTTCGTGGCGGCCGCGGATTCACTGCAGGGAAGCGCCATCGATCCCACCCGTATCATCGGGCAGGTGGTCACCGGCGTGGGCTTTCTTGGCGCCGGCGTGATGATGACG
>DATMFX010000408.1:0-2487 GCA_035555995.1 Hyphomicrobiales bacterium
CGACGTCGCCATCGCTTATCTGAATGAGCATGACGACGCGCAAGAAACCGCACGCTGCGTCGAGGCCGCAGGCCGTCAATGCCTTCTGTTGCCCGGAGACCTGGCGCATAAACAGCACTGCTACGACATCGTTGAAAAGACCGTCAGCCAGTTCGGGCGTATCGACATCCTGGTCAACAACGCGGCGTTCCAGATGTCCCACGAGACCCTGGAGGAAATTGACGATGACGAATGGGTCAAGACCTTCGATACCAACATCACCGCCATCTTCCGTATTTGCCAGGCGGCACTGCCTTCCATGCCCAAGGGCAGTTCGATCATCAACACGAGCTCGGTCAATTCCGACGATCCCTCCCCCAGCCTGCTTGCCTATGCCACGACCAAGGGGGCCATTGCCAACTTCACTGCGGGCCTTGCTCAGCTGCTAGGCAAGAAAGGTATTCGGGTCAACAGCGTCGCGCCAGGCCCTATCTGGACGCCTTTGATTCCGGCCACCATGCCGGACGAGGCCGTCAAGAACTTTGGTTCCAGCTACCCGATGGGGCGCCCCGGTCAACCGGTGGAGGTCGCGCCGATCTACGTGCTGCTGGGCTCCGACGAGGCCAGTTACATCAGTGGCTCACGTTACGCAGTGACGGGTGGCAAACCGATCCTCTAGCCAAAAGAGGCTCGCCGTGCTGGCGAGCCTCACCCCCTTTAGCGTGGCAGTTTCAGCGTTTGTGCTGATCGTGATCACGGGCCGTTTTTTGCGCTGTCGAGTCATGGGATGTGCCGGTGGACCCATCCGGACGATGGGCATCGTTATCTCGCTCCTCTTCGCCGGGCGGCCTCGTCTGCGCGGCGTCCTCTTGCCTGTTGCTCTGTTTCTTCATCTTGCGCTCCTGTCCTTTGCCTTTGAACAAGGGAAGCCAAAGCACGGGCAAAGTTCATGTCAGGTTCACTTCTCGAGATAGCCGGGCAGTAGATGAGATGAACCAAACACACCAGGATCGCGTCCACCGCAAAACAAGCGAGTCGACGCTGGAATGGAAAACGACCCTGTACTGGCCACTCTCGGCTATCTCAAAAACAACAAACTGGTTCTGAGCACAGCAGAATCATGCACTGCAGGCTGCCTTGTGGCGTTGTTGGCGGCGATACCGGGTACCGGAGAGGTGCTGGAAAGCGGCTATGTCGTCTACTCGCCCAGCGCCAAGAAACGCCTGCTGGGGGTCAGCGCCGAAACCATCGAGCGATACGGCCTGACCAGCGAAGCAGTAGCCCGGGAAATGGCCTTGGGCGCCTTGCGAGACAGCGATGCCAATGTGGTGATCGCCACCACCGGGGTAGCCGGGCCGGCGCCCGAGTCCGGGATACCACCGGGGACGATGTGCTTTGCGTGGGCTTTTGCCGGCGACCTCGTTGCCGTTTTCACGCGCACTCAACGTTTCTTCGGCGAGCGGTCTGAGGTCATGCGCCAAGGCGCGCTGTTCGGGTTGACCCGGCTTTCCCACTATCACCAGCGCTGGTTACGCGGCGAGCGCGCCTGAGGGCTGTGATCATGTCGGAAGATGAACTGCTATCCAGGCGTCATCCTGTTCAAGAAGACATGCCGATGCAGCAGCGTGTCTGGCGCTTCGAGCGCGTGGGATGGTATGTGCTTGTGGCCATCGTACTGCTTGCCTTGGCAGGCCTGTTCGGTAATGGCCCGTTGAGCGATGCCGAGGTGGTCAGCCAGGATGGCCGGGTACGGGTTGAGTATCAACGCCTCAGCCGAAGCGGCACGACAGACAGCCTTTTCATCACCGTTCAGGGTATTCCTGGTCAGCCGGTGGAGGTGCAACTCGAGGGATCATTGCTCCGTGACGCCAGCATCGAGACGTTACAACCGGAGCCGCAACGTTCGATGTCGCATGGCCAGGCCATGCTGTTCCAGCTGGGTACCAAGCACGATGGGGTCGCCACCCTGTACCTGACCCTACGAAGTGAGCACGTGGGGACTCTGGAGTGCAGCGTCAAGGCTGGCCCTGAAAGCGCCGTTCACTTCTCCACATTCCTTTACCCCTAGGAGTGCGTCATGGACTCGATCCTCCGCGCAGCCGGAATGTACGTCGCCCTCATGCTGCTGTTTCGCGTGGCCGGGCGGCGCTCGCTGGCCGATTTGACGACCTTCGACTTCGTGTTGTTGCTGATCATCGGGGAAGCCACCCAGCAGGCGCTTCTGGGTGACGATTTTTCATTCACCAATGCCATGCTGGTGATTGCCACGCTGATCGTTCTGGACGTCGGCCTTTCACTCGCGAAGCTGAACTCCAGGCCCTTGGCCAGGTTTCTGGATGGGCACGCTACCTTGGTTGTCGAGAATGGGCGCTTTCTGCATCACCGCATGCGTCGGGCACGCCTCACGGAGGACGATATCCTTGAATCAGCGCGGGACAGCCAAGGCATCGAGAGGATTGAGCAGGTGAAGTTCGCTATCGTCGAACGCAACGGAAAGATTTCGATCAT
>DATMFX010000409.1:0-5160 GCA_035555995.1 Hyphomicrobiales bacterium
GACCTGATGCTGCCCGGCATGGACGGCCTGAAGGTATGCAGCAACCTGCGCAAGCAATACCAGGGGCCGATACTGATCCTCACCGCCAAGAACAGCGACATCGACCACGTGATGGGTCTGGAGCTCGGCGCCGACGACTTCGTGCACAAGCCGATCGAGCCGCCGGTGCTGCTGGCGCGCCTGCGGGCGCTCCTGCGCCGCAACCAGACATTGACACAACAGCCCAACCAGCACGAAGCCGGCACGGAGCTGACGTTCGGCCAGCTGTGCATCAACCCCAGGGCCCACGAGGTACGCCTGAAGGGCGAAGTATTGGATTTCACCACGCAGGAGTTCGAACTGCTGCATCTGCTGGCACGCCACGCCGGCAGCGTGCTCAGTCGCGACGATATCTTCAACAACATCCGGGGCATCGAGTACGACGGGCTGGACCGCACCGTCGACGTGCGCATTTCCCGCCTGCGCAAGAAGCTGCGTGACAACCCCAGCCAACCCCAGGGCATCAAGACCGTCTGGGGCAAGGGCTACCTGTTCGTGGCGGACGCCTGGGCCTGAGGGGCCCTGCCATCCATGAAACCCACTTTCTCCAACATGCTGTTCCTGCGCTCCTATGCCGGCATCGTGCTCGGCATCGTGGCGGTGGCGCTGCTGTTGGACCTGTTCCTCGCCAGCCTGGTGACCACCGATACCGAAGGCGAACTGCGCAGTACCTATTCCCCGCTGTTCACGGTGATCACCGACACCCTGCTCAGCACCCCATCCGCCCATCGCGCCGAGGCGCTTGCCGGTTTGAGCCGTGGCTGGGATTTTCCGGCGCAGCTGGTGCCGCTCGCCGACTTCGCCAGTTCCTCCACCGAAGGCGAAGCCCTGGATTTTTCCGACATCGCCGTGTTCTTCGACGCGGATTCGCAGGCGCTGCTGTACCAACGCCTGCCGGGCACCGAAGACGTGCTGGCGCTTGGCCCGTTGCCGCTGCCGGGCAGCGGCGGCGGCATCAACGAAACCTGGATCATTTCCGCCTACTACGGCCTGATCGCGCTGGTACTGCTGCTCTGGATCCGCCCCTTCTCGCGCGACCTCACCCTGCTGCGCAAGGCTGCCGCCAACTTCGGCAAAGCCGATTTCGCCACCCGCGTGCAACTGCCCACCAGCTCGTCCATCCTGCCCGTGGCCAATTCCTTCAACGCCATGGCCGAACGCATCGAATACCTGATTTCCGTGCACAAGGACCTGACCAACGCGGTATCGCACGAACTGCGCACCCCGCTGGCACGCTTCAAGTTCACCATGGAAATCCTCGCCCGCACCGCCGATCCCGCACAGCGCCAGCACTACCTGGAAGAAATGAAGATCGACGTGCAGGAACTGGAAACGCTGATCGACGAAATGCTCACCTACGCCCGCCTGGGCGAACACAACCTGGTGATGCGGCTGGAGGAAGTGGATCTCAAACACTGGCTGGAACGCGAACTGCGGGTGTACGAGCGCGGACAGGTGGCGGTCACGTGCAGCTTCTCCTGCATCCCGCCCGACGCCAGCAATTACATCGCCCGCATCAATCCCGACCTGATGGCGCGCGCCCTGCACAACATCGTGCGCAACGGGCTGCGCTATTCCAAGGAACGCATCAGCATCCTGCTGTATTGCAACGGCAACATCAGCCTGCGCATCTGCGACGATGGCCCGGGCGTACCACCAGGCATGCAGGCCAACATCTTCGAACCCTTCACCCGCCTGGAAACCAGCCGCGACCGCCTGAGCGGTGGCTACGGGTTGGGGTTGGCGATCGCCTCCCGCATATTGCAGCGGCACGGCGGCCACGTCAGCGTGCACAACTGCGAACCGCACGGCGCCTGCTTCATCATGGAGTGGCCACGGCAAACCCCGGACGAACAGGCCGCGCAGCTACAACACAAAAGCTGAAAGAAGCATTGCCGTGCGTAACTTCGATGTCGAAGGCTCGTCGGCGGGTGGCCGTATAGGCCTTCGGGGGCGTTGATGGCCAGGATGGCCATCACCGAGCCGGCAGGGATGCCCTCGTGGCGTACCCCGAAGGCCTATACGGCCACCCGCCGACAACAGATTCAAATGCGGGACACAGCCATCCATCTGTGGTGAGAACCAACACCCGCAAGGTAACATAGCCCCCTTTACCCTCCACGTTAGCGCCATGCAATCCGCCCTGCGTCTGTTCCACATCTATCGCGTTGCCGCACGCTACCGGCTGGGTGAGCTATTGCAGGACCTGCCGCGCGCACGGTCGTTGACGATTCTGCTACGCCTCGCACCCGCCCATCCGGACATTGCGCAACTCGACCGCGGCACCCGGGTGCGCCTCGCTCTGCAGGAGCTCGGCCCCATCTTCATCAAATTCGGGCAATTGCTATCCACCCGCCGTGATCTCGTGCCAGCGGACATTGCCGACGCGCTGGCGCTGCTGCAGGACCGGGTGGCGCCATTCGATGGCGAAGAAGCGCGGGCCCTGGTGGAACGCGCGCTTGGCAGCCCGATTGCCCAGCATTTCGCCCATTTCGACACCACGCCGCTGGCATCCGCCTCCGTGGCACAGGTGCATCCGGCCATGCTGCACGACGGTTCGTCGGTGGTGGTGAAGGTGCTGCGGCCGGGCATCGACAAGATCATCGCCAGCGACCTGGCTTTGATGCATCACGTGGCTTCGCTGATCGAAGCACGGGTGCCGGGCAGCCGCCGGCTGCGGCTGCGCGAGGTGGTGCGCGACTACGAATACGTGATCCGCGACGAACTCAATCTGCTGAACGAAGCGGCGAACACCTCGCAGCTGCGGCGCAACTTCGAGAATTCACCGCAGTTGTACGTGCCGCGCATCCATTGGGAATACTGCCGCGAAAACGTCATGGTGGCCGAACGCATCTATGGGATTCCCGTCAATCAGGTGGACGAGCTGCGGGCGGCGGGCATCGACATCAAGCGGCTGGCGGAAACCGGCGTGGAGATTTTCTTCACCCAGGTGTTCAAGCACAGCTTCTTCCACGCCGACATGCACCCCGGCAACGTGTTCGTGTCGCGCGAGCACAAGGCCAACCCGCAATACATCGCGCTGGACTGCGCCATCATCGGCAGTCTCAGCAAGGACGATCAACAATATCTGGCACGCAACCTGCTGGCGATCTTCAAGCGCGACTATCGCCGGGTGGCGGAGCTGCACGTGGAATGTGGCTGGGTGCCGCCCGACACGCCGCTGCACGCCTTCGAGGCCACCATGCGCGCCGTGTGCGAACCGATTTTCCAAAAGCCGCTCGGCGAGATCAGTTTCGGCCAGTTGCTGTTGCAACTGTTCCGCACCGCCAGCCGCTTCAACATGCAGGTGCAGCCGTCGCTGGTGCTGCTGCAGAAGACCATGCTCAACATCGAAGGACTGGGCAAGCAGCTCTACCCGGAACTCGACCTGTGGCAAACCGCGCTGCCGTTTCTGGAGCGCTGGCAGCACGAGCGGCTGTCACCGCTGAAAACGCTGCGCCAGGTGCGTGAACGCCTGCCGGAATGGTTCGAACAAAGCCCCGAGCTGCCCGACCTGATCCTGTCCACCCTGCGCGAAGGCAGCACCGCGCGCCTCGCCCTGGCGGCGCTGGAAATGCGCACGCAGGAACTGGAACGCCGCGCACGCCGCTTCGAGGCGCGCAGCCTGGCGTTCGCCGCCGCGCTCGGCGCGCTGCTGCTCGCCCTCCTGCTGCACTGACCCGCGACGGCTCCCAACCCATCCGCATCACCCAACAAGCCCAGGCGCGGCGTTGCACGATTGATCCACAAGCTCCGCTGCCTGGCGGTTCCGAAAATAAGGTATGCTAGCCGGACTATGGCTATGGGCGGCACGCGCCGCCCCGCGATCAGGAGTCGATTATGGGCGCTGGCGCTTTCGGTATCTGGAAACTGCTCATCCTGCTGGGCATCGTGTTCATGGTGTTCGGCACCAAGAAGTTGAAGAACCTCGGTTCTGATCTCGGCACCGCGATCAAGGGCTTCAAAAGCGCCATCGACGAAGGCAAGCCAGGCGCCGATACCGCGGACGAAAGCCCCCAGGCCGACGTCGCCCATACCGAGCAGGCAGAAGACCCGCGTTAGCCCGTTCGCCCGAGCCCGGTTGCAGCCCCAATAGCGCCATTCCGGCGGCCCTGCCCAGCCCGGATCAGGCCGCCGAACCCCCTTGTTTTTTCGCCCGATCAACCCACATTAAGGTATGCTAAGCAGCATTGTGGACATGCAGACTGACTGGCTCGACACCATACGTTTCGACAGCGCCGGCCTGGTGCCGGTAATCGCCCAGGATTGGGAAAGCGGCGTCATTCTGATGCAGGCTTATGCCAATCGCGAAGCGCTGCAACTGACGGTGCGGGAAAACCGCGCCATCTACTGGTCGCGCTCGAAGCAGAGGCTTTGGCGCAAGGGCGAGGAATCGGGTCACGTGCAGATACTGCACGCGGTGCTGGTGGATTGCGACGCCGACAGCCTGATCTACGTGGTCGAGCAACTGGGCGGCATCGCCTGCCACACGGGCCGCGCCAGCTGCTATTACCGGCGCCTGTTGCCGGACGGCAGCTGGGAAACGATCAGCGAGGTGCTCAAGGCGCCGGAGGCGATCTACGCGGCGGATCACGCGCCCAAGGATTGAAACCGTCCAGGGAGCGACACTGCCAAGCATTGACACTGGAGACACATGAGCGACACGCTGAACAAACTGGCCGCCATCATCGAAGCACGCAAGGCGGCCGATCCGCAGACGTCCTATGTGGCCAAACTGCATCATCGGGGTCTGAACAAGATCCTGGAGAAAGTGGGCGAGGAAGCGGTGGAAACCATACTCGCCGCACGCGACGTGGAACAGGGTGCCGACAAGGCGCAGCTGATCAGTGAGACGGCGGACCTGTGGTTCCACACGCTGGTGATGCTGGCAAAACTCGATTGTGGTCCGGCACAGGTGCTGGCCGAGCTCGAGCGCCGTTTCGGCGTCTCGGGGCTGGAAGAAAAAGCCGCGCGCGCCGTCAACCAGGCCGCCGGGCAACCGTAAGGCAACACACAGGCTTACCGTTTTCAGGAGTGCGATTATGGGTGGTTTCAGCATTTGGCATTGGGGCATCCTGCTCCTGGTGGTGGTACTGGTGTTCGGCACCAAGAAGCTGAAGA
>DATMFX010000410.1:0-10812 GCA_035555995.1 Hyphomicrobiales bacterium
AGGCCGGGATCGTCGGCGCGGGCGATGTACCATTCCGCTTCGGTGATCCGGCGGTTTTCCACCTTGATGCGCGCGGTGACCAGCGCGCTCTCGGCGCCTTCCTCGACGCTGCCGTAGTAGGCCGCCTGGCCGCTCACCGGATCGAAGTAGCGGCGCTGCACCTCGCCAAGCGCGGTCACCGACTGCCAGGTGCCCTGGCCGGGCGCCACGTTGATGGCGTTTTCGGTCTGCCGCACGCCAAGGGCAAGCGGGGCGTCGTCGGGAGTGTTGTTCACCACGGCGTTCAAATACTGGTCCAGAACGTCCTGCAGGCAGGCGCGGTCGCAGTCCTGTGCCTGCAGCGCGCAAGGAGCGAGGAGCAGGGCGGCACAGAGGGGGAGGCAAGCGGAATGTTTCATGAGCGGATTTCCCTGTTGGTTTTATTGTGGGGAAAGCGAGTGTGCTTGAAAGCGCGGGCGGGGTAAACTCCCAGCCTGGTCCGAATGGAGCTTCCCCATGAAAAAACCACTGCATTCCCTGGCCCTGGTGGCCGCGCTGTCTCTGTTTGCCTGCTGTACCCTGGCCCAGCAACCGGCCTACCAGGTGGACGACGCCTGGGCACAGGTGCCGGACGGCGACTGGGGCGGTTCCACTTCCTGGGTGGCGCCGGACGGGCAGGGCCACGTGGTGGTGATGGTGCGCGCGGCGCCGTATTTCCGCGTGTTCGAGCGTGACGGCACCTTCGTGCGCGCCTGGGGCGAAACGCCACAGTTCCGCAATGCCCACAGCATCCTGTTCGACAGTGAAGGCTTCATGTGGGCCACCGACCCCGGCAACCACGTGGTCTACAAGTTCAACCCAATGGGCGAGGTGGTCATGACACTTGGCCAGTTCGGCGAAGCGGGCGACAACAGCTCCACCACCTTGTTCAACCAGCCCAACCATGTGGCCATCGGTCCGGACGGCGACATCTACGTGTCCGACGGCTATGGCAATGCGCGCATCGTGCAGTTTGCGCCCGACGGCCGCTTCATCCGCATCATCGGCGGTACGCAAGGCGCAGCGGAAGGCGAATTGCAGCTGCCGCACGGCATCGCGCTGGATTCGCAGGGCAGATTGCTGGTGAATGACAGCGACAACAAGCGCATCTCGGTTTTCGACCAATCGGGCAATTTCCTGGAAGCCTGGCCCTTTCCCTCGCGCGGCGGCCTGGTGGTGGGCGCGGACGATACGGTGTACGTGAGCGATGTGAATGCCGGCGCGGTGAACATCATGCGCAACGGCGAGCTGATCGACACCATCACGGTGGACATCCGGCCGCACGGCCTGTCGGTGGATAGCGACGGCAGCATTTACGTGGCCGATGCCATGGCGCGGCAGGTGCTCAAGATCACGCGCCGCTGACATGGCAAGGACGCGTGGGGTTGCCATGAGGGTACAAGCGCGATTCGCGCGTGAATGTTGTGGAGGCGTGGCGCCATGATCGCCTTGTTGTTCCAGGGGCAGGTGGCGCTGTTCCTCATGATCCTGATCGCCATCGTCATTTCCTTGAGCTTCCATGAATTCGGCCATGCCGCCACCGCCTGGCTGTTCGGCGACGATACCGCGCAGCGTGCCGGACGCCTGACGCTCAACCCCGCGGCGCACGTGGATCCGCTTGGCCTGTTGATGGTGGCCGTGATCGGCTTCGGCTACGCCCGGCCGGTGCCCACCAATCCGAGCAAGTTCAGCCATGGGTGGGCCGACATGCTGGTGTCCGCCGCCGGGCCGGGGATGAACCTGCTGATTGCGCTGGTGGCGGTCAATCTCTACGCCTTTGGCCTGCGCGCCGGCTGGGAGCCGATGCAGGGCGCGGGCGCGCAAGCGTTTTTCCTGTTCCTGGCGCAGATCAACCTGATTCTGATGCTGTTCAACCTGCTGCCGGTGGGTGCCCTGGACGGGCACTACATCCTGCCGTATTTCCTGCCGCGGCCACTGGCGCAGCGCTATCGTCTCTGGAACGACCAGTACGGCAACCGCCTGTTGCTCGCACTGATCCTCCTCAGCCTGTTCGGCGTGCCGGTGTTCACTTACATCTGGCGCATCGGCGCCGCCATGCTGCCCTACATCACGTTCGTGCGTTGACTCCCTTGATGTCTGATTCTCAGCGGCGCCCGGGGCGGGGCGGCTGCCGGACGTTCTTGCGTGTGTCGCGCAGGGTATGCGGCTGCACGTCGCGGTGGCCACGGTCGTTGCGATACTGGCTGGCGCTGTCCTGGCGCCATTCGTAACCATTCCATGTGTAGCGGATGCCGCTGTCGTTGACCACCCAGGGCTGGCGGTAGCTGCCGCCGATGCGCACCGCCGTGCCGGGCATGCGGCTCCAGCCGCGGCCGTTCCAGCGATAAATGCCGTAGCCGCCGCGATGGCGATCGGTGCCGAGCACCCAGCCGTTGCTCAGCGCCGTGGCGGCGCCGGGCGCCACCTGCCAGCGTTTGCTGCCGGGCGTGCGGTACAGGATTTCATGGCCTTGCAGATGGTTGCGGAAATCGCCCAGGCGCCATTCGATTGCGCCGCCGTCGGCAAAACCGAAGCCGTGGCTTGGGCCGAAGCGCGTGTCGGCGTTGGCGGAACAGGCCAGCAAGGCCAGGCAGAACATCAGCGGTGCGTGGAGCATCGGACTTTTCATGGAAACCTCCTGACTATTGCTCATAGGTTTTGCGCTCATACGTTTTGCGCTCATGCGTTTTTCATCGGACGCTCACAGTGTCGTGCGGCCAAGCTGAACGCCGCGTGAAACGGCTTAAGGGGAGATGAACGCGCCAGCAATGTGCGCCAGAACCGGGAGGCGGCGTGCCCATGGGGGTTGGCAAAGCGCGAGGAAGCGGCTTGCATGTGGCAATCGTATCTTTTAGGCTTGCCTCACTTCTTGTCGGGGTGCCTTCTAGCAAGGCTGAGACATCACCCGTGGAACCTGTTGGGGTAATACCTGCGTAGGGAACAAGGAAGGCGCTTTTCGCGCCACTCTTCGCTCTTGCATGTCCGGTCACGCGCTTACTTGGTGTTTGACCTTCGCCTTCCAGCAGTTCCGCACGTTGTCCGGCCATCTCCCCGACCTTCATCCGGCCGAGGAGAACATCATGTCATCGCCACCCGTCACCAAAGTATTGAGCCGCGACGCGCAAACGCATCAGGACGTGCTGCAGCCCCTGCCCGCCTCGCGCAAGATCCACGTTACCGGCTCGCGCGCGGACCTGCGCGTGGCGATGCGGGAAATCAGCCAGAGCGCCACGCACATTGCGAGCCAGGACGGCGGCAGCCGCGAATCCGCCAATCCCCCGATCCGTCTCTACGATACCTCCGGACCGTATACCGATCCCGATGCCAGCATCGACATGCGCCGTGGCCTGTCTGCCCTGCGTGAACCCTGGATAACCGAGCGCGGCGACACCGAGCAATTGTCCGGCCCTTCTTCCGGCTATACGCAAACGCAGCACGCCGATGCCGAGCTGGCCGCACTGCGCTTTGCCCTGACGCGGCAGCCGCGCCGCGCGCGTGCGGGCGCCAACGTCACGCAACTGCACTACGCGCGTCGCGGCATCATCACGCCGGAAATGGAATACGTGGCGATACGGGAAAACATGAGCCTGCAGCAGGCGCGCGAGCTGGGCGAGCTTGGCAGGCAGCATCCAGGACAAGCCTTCGGTGCCGCCATCCCGGATGAAGTCACCCCGGAATTCGTGCGTGCCGAGCTGGCGGCGGGCCGCGCCATCCTGCCCGCCAACATCAATCATCCGGAAAGCGAACCGATGATCATCGGCCGCAACTTCCTGGTGAAGGTGAACGCCAACATCGGCAATTCCGCGCTCGGTTCCTCCATTGAGGAGGAAGTGGCCAAGCTGGTGTGGGGCATTCGCTGGGGCGCAGACACGGTGATGGATCTTTCCACCGGGAGGAACATCCACGAAACACGCGAATGGATCGTGCGCAATTCACCGGTGCCGGTGGGCACCGTGCCGCTGTACCAGGCGCTGGAAAAAGTGGGCGGCGTGGCGGAGGACCTGACCTGGGAGCTGTACCGCGACACGCTGATCGAACAGGCGGAGCAGGGCGTGGATTACTTCACCATCCATGCCGGCGTGCTGCTGCGCTACATTCCGCTCACCGCCGCGCGCGTGACCGGCATCGTGTCGCGTGGCGGCTCTATCATGGCCAAGTGGTGCCTGGCGCATCACCGCGAGAATTTCCTCTACACCCACTTCGAGGACATCTGCGCCATCATGAAAGCCTACGACGTGAGCTTTTCGCTTGGCGACGGGCTGCGCCCCGGCTGCGTGGCGGACGCCAACGACGACGCGCAGTTCAGCGAATTGCGCACGCTTGGCGAGTTGACGCAGATCGCCTGGGATCAGGACGTGCAGGTGATGGTGGAAGGACCGGGCCACGTGCCGATGCACAAGATCCGCGAAAACATGGAGCAGCAACTGCAGCACTGCGGCGCGGCGCCGTTTTACACGCTTGGGCCGCTGACCACCGACATCGCGCCCGGCTACGACCACATCACCTCGGCCATCGGCGCCGCCATGATCGCGTGGTACGGCACCGCCATGCTCTGTTACGTCACGCCCAAGGAGCACCTGGGCCTGCCGGACAAGGACGACGTGAAAACCGGCATCATCACCTACAAGCTCGCCGCGCACGCCGCCGATCTCGCCAAGGGCCATCCCGGCGCGCAGTTGCGCGACAACGCGCTGAGCAAGGCGCGCTTCGAATTCCGCTGGGAAGACCAGTTCAACCTGGGGCTGGACCCCGATACCGCCCGCGCCTTCCACGACCAGACCCTGCCGAAGGAAGCGGCCAAGGTGGCGCATTTCTGTTCCATGTGCGGCCCCAAGTTCTGTTCCATGAAGATCACGCAGGAAGTACGCGACTACGCGGCGCGCCAGGGCCGGGAGGCCGAAACGCTGACCCTGCTCGATCTCGACCAGGCGATGGAACGCAAATCGGCCGAGTTTCGCGCACGCGGCAGCCAGCTTTATGGCGAGGGCGAGTGATGCACGTCGGCATCGGCGGCGCTGGACTGGTGGGGCGCCTGCTGGCCTGGCGCCTGTTGCGCGCCGGGCATGCGGTGAGCCTGTTCGATCAGGACCAGGGCAATGGGCAGCAGGCCGCGGGATTCATTGCCGCGGCCATGCTGGCGCCATACAGCGAGGCGGCGAGCGTCGGCAGCGAGATTCTGGAACCGGGATTAAAGGCCATAAGACTGTGGGCGCGCTGGCTCGAGGAATTGCGCGATGACAGCGGCCGGCAGGTACCGTGGCAGCGGCGCGGCACCCTGGTGGTGGCGCACCAGGCCGATCAAGTGGAACTGCACTGGTTTCGACAGCGCCTGCTTGTGCTTGGCGCATCCGCGTCGGGCGCCGTGCGCTGGCTGGATCGCACTGCATTACGGCAACAGGAACCGGCACTGGACGCGTTCGATGCCGCCGTCCACCTGCCGCGCGAGGCCTGCCTGGACAATCGCGCTTTGTTTGCAGCGCTTGCCGTCGCCATCGATAGGCTTGGTGGTCGTTGGCGCGTGGGCGAAAGAATCACGCACGTCGAGGCGCAGCGTATCGTCACGGAAGCAGGAACGCATCACGTGGACATGGCGCTGGACTGCCGCGGTTTCGGCGCCAAGGCACAGTTGGAGGGGTTGCGCGGCGTGCGCGGTGAAATCCTGTGGCTGCGGGCACCGGAGGTGCAGCTGTCACGTCCGGTGCGATTGCTGCATCCGCGCTATCAGATTTATCTCGCGCCACGGCCGCAGCAGCGTTACGTGATCGGCGCCACGGAGCTGGAAAGCGAGTCGCTGGCGCCGGTCACCGTGCGCTCGCATCTGGAGCTGCTGTCGGCGCTCTACACGCTGCATCCCGGCTTCGCCGAAGCGCAGGTGCTGGAAGCCCGCAGCCATTGCCGCCCCGCCTTCATGAACAACCTGCCGCAGATAGCGCTTGCCCCGGGGGTGATGCGCGTCAATGGCCTGTACCGTCACGGCTACCTGCTTGGGCCCCTGCTGGTGCAAAGCGCGCTGGCGCTGTTGCGCGGCGAGCCTGCGCTGGCGCCGGTCAGTGTGGTGCAGGAACGCAAAGTGCCAAGCGCCATGAGCGCGGCGCAGGAACGCACAGTGCCAACCGCTATAGGCCTGATGTAAGAAGTAGGGCGCCAACCGCTATAAGCCCGGTGTAGGAAGCGGCAGCGCAAGCCACTATATTGAACGAGGAGTTTTCATCATGAGCGACACCTGGCAGGTCTATGGCGAAACCCTGCGCAGCCGCCTTTTGCTTGGCACCGCGGGCTATCCTTCGCCGCTGATACTGGAGCAGGCGGTGGCGGCAAGCGAGGCCCAGGTGCTCACGGTGTCGCTGCGGCGCCAGGCGCCCGAGACGCGTGGCGGCGACAGCTTCTGGCAGCACATCCGCCGCATGGGCAAGCAATTGCTGCCGAATACCGCCGGCTGCCACAGTGCCACCGAAGCGATTGCCCTGGCGCGCATGTCGCGCGAGCTGTTCCAGACGCATTGGATCAAGCTGGAGGTCACCGGCGACGACTACAACCTGCAGCCCGATCCGTTCCAACTGCTGGAAGCCGCCACCACGCTGAGCAAGGAAGGCTTTGCGGTGTTCCCCTACTGCACCGACGATCTGGTGCTGTGCCGCCGGCTGGTCGATGCCGGCTGCCAGGTGCTGATGCCCTGGGGTGCGCCGATCGGCACGGGGCAGGGGCTGCTCAACCCCTATGCGCTACAAACGCTGGTCAAGCGCCTGCCCGGCGTGCCGTTGATTGTTGATGCCGGCCTCGGCACGCCCTCGCATGCGGCGCAGGCGCTGGAGCTTGGCATGAGCGCGGTGCTGCTGAATACCGCCGTGGCCCGTGCCGGTGATCCCGTGCGCATGGCACAGGCCTTTCGCCTGGCGGTGGCGGCGGGGCGTCTTGCGCATCTCGCCGGCGCCATGCCCAAGCGCCTCAGCGCCGAACCAAGCACGCCGGTGCCCGGTACGCCGTTCTGGCATGAGCAAGGCTACGGAGGGAATCGCTGATGGCGGCCAAGCCCGGGATTCACGCCATTGCCGGCTTTGATGACGACAGCGGTATCGCGCCGGCTTCCACGAGGCGAAGCAGCATGTCGCTGGTGAACGCCAAGCCGGTGGTCTACACCATCGCCGGCTCCGACAGCAGCGGCGGTGCCGGCATCCAGGCCGATCTGTTGACGCTGCACAGCCTTGGCGTGCATGCCTGCACCTTGATCACGGCGTTGACCACGCAGAACCAGCAGGGCGTGCGGATGCTAGAACCCCGGGAACCCGCGCAGCTGTGCCATGAATTTTTGACCATGAAGTCCACCATGCCGCCGGTGGCCATCAAGATCGGCATGCTGGCCAATGCCACGCTGGTGCGCACGGTGGCAGCGCTGTTGCAGGATCATCCCGTGCCGACAGTTTGCGACCCCGTGCTTGGCGCAAGCGCCGGCGGCGCGCTGCTCGATGCCGCCGGCAGGCAGCAGCTCCGCCTGTTGTTGCCATTGATAACGCTGCTTACCCCCAATGCACAGGAAGCGGCGCTGCTCACCGGCATGCCGGTGCGGAACCTTGCGGAAATGGAAACTGCGGCAGAAGCCCTGCGCGCACTTGGCGCGCCGGCGGTGCTGGTGACCGGCGGTGACCTGGACCTGGATGGCGGTTGCTGCTACGACTACTTCGCCAGCGCCACGGGGTGCTTCTGGTTGCAAGGGCCCCGTATTGCCACGCCACACACGCACGGCACAGGCTGCACCTTGTCCTCCGCCATCGCCGCGTTCCTAGCGCATGGCCAGGCGCTGGAAGATGCCGTGGTGCTTGCCAGGATGGCGGTCACGCAAGGGCTGCGCGACGCGCGCGGCGTCGGCACGGTAACCGGCGCCGTGGCGCATCCGGGCTGGCCGCGCGGGCTCGAGAACCTGCCGCGGCTTTGGCCCGGGCGTGCTGAAATGCCGCAGAAATTGCGTTTTGCCCCATGCGCGCCGCTGGGCCTCTATCCGGTGGTGGACAGCGTGGCCTGGGTGGAAAAGCTGCTGGCCGAGGGCGTCCACACGATCCAACTGCGCATCAAGCACCAGGCATCGGAGCCCTTGCGTGCCAGCATTCGCCAGGCCGTGGCGCTGCAGCGGCGTCATGGCGCGCAATTGTTCATCAACGACCATTGGCAGCTCGCCATCGAATGCGGCGCCTACGGCGTGCATCTGGGACAGGAGGACCTGGCGCAGGCCGACCTCGCCGCCATTGCCGCCGCCGGCCTGCGCCTTGGCACCAGCAACCACTCCTGGAGCGAGCTTGCCCGCTCCCATGCCCTGGCCCCGTCCTACCTGGCGCTTGGTCCCATCTTCCCCACCACCACCAAGGTCATGCGTTTTGCGCCGCAAGGGCTGACGCAACTATGCGAATGGGTGGCGCTGCTCGATCCCCACTACCGGCTGACCGCCATCGGCGGCATCGACACCCGCAACGCCGCGCAAGTTTTGGTCACCGGCGTCCCCAGCATCGCGGTGGTGCGGGCGATCACCGAAGCGCGGGACCATCGCCAGGCGGTGCGCCTGCTGACGGCGGCATTGGCTGAAGCCATGATCGAAAAGGGGAACGCATGAACGTCGTGGTCAATGGCGAAGCCCTGTGCATCGACGCCACCACGCTCGCCGCCCTGCTGGCGCAGCTTGGCTATGCCCCCGCGAGCGTGGCCACGGCGGTCGATGGCGAATTCGTGCCGCGCGCACAACGCGCTGGCCTGCCGCTGCGGGACGGCATGACCATCGACGTCGTGGCGCCCATACAGGGCGGTTGAACGCGCGCTTCAGGGGCGCGCGGCATCCTCGCCCGTCATCGTGCTTTGCTCCAGCTGCGCCAAGCCCTGGCGTTCGCGCCGCAATCCCAACCGCAACAGGATCGGCGAGGCGATGAAGATGGAGGAACTGGTGCCCACCACGATGCCGAACAGCAGCGGCTGCGCAAAGCTGGCCACGGCGGCGCCACCGAAGATCGCCATGGGCACAAGCGCCAGGAACGTGGTGCCGGAGGTGAGCAGGGTACGGGTCAGCGTGGAGCTGATGCTGCGGTTCAGTATCTCTGCCAGCGGCTCGTCCGGCGTGGCGCGCAGGTTCTCGCGCACCCGATCGAACACGATCACCTTGTCGTTTACCGAATAACCGATCAAGGCCAGCAGCGCCGCCACCGCCGTCAGATTGAACTCGACGCCGCTCAGCACGAAGAAGCCGAGCGTTTTGGTCAGATCGAGCGCGATGGTGAGGATGGCCGCCAGCGCAAAGTGATTCTCGAAGCGAAACCACAGATACAGCAGCATGCCGCCGCCGGCGGCCAGCACCGCGAGCACGCTGAGTTCGATGAAGTCGCCGCTCACCCGCGGCCCCACCACTTCCGCGCGCAGGAATTCCGCGGCGGGGTCCGCCTGCTGCACGGTGGTCTTGAGCGCATCGATCAACGCCGCGCTTTGTTCTTCCTGGTCCGGCAGCGGCATGCGCAGCTGAAACTCGTGCGCCGCGCCGAATTCCTGGATGCTCACGTCCTGCAGCGGGCCTTGCGCGATGGCCGCGCGTAGCGTTTCGATGGTGGCGGTTGGCGTATTGATTTCCAGCAATGCGCCGCCGCCGAAATCGATGCCGTAATGCATGCCGGGCGCCAGCAGCAGCGCCACCGAGCCGAGCGACAACAGCGCGGACAACACCAGGCCCGCGGTGCCGGCGCGCATGAAATCCACCACGTGGCCGCCGGGACGCAGCGCGGCGCTCAGGCGCTGCACCGCCTTGAGGCCGCCGATGCGCAGTGGCGTTCTGCCGTGATGACGGATGCGCCATTCCATGACGAGCCGCGTAATGCCCAGCGCCGTCACCAGCGAGGTCAAGAGGCCAACTCCCATGGTGATGGCAAAACCGCGGACGGGGCCGGAACCGATCACCATCAACAGGCTGATCGCGATCAGGGTGGTGATGTTGGAATCGAGGATCGCGGCCCAGGCCTTGTCGAAGCCCAGGGCCAGCGCCTGGCGTGCCGGCTTGCCGGCCAGGGTTTCCTCGCGCATGCGCTCGTTGATCAGGATGTTGGCATCCACCGCCATGCCGATGCCCAGGATGATGCCGGCGATGCCGGGCAGCGTGAGAGTGGCGCGCAGGATGCTCAAGAGACCGAGCACCATGCCGACGTTGACGCACAGACCCAGCCAGGCGATCAGGCCCCATTCGCCGTACACCAGCATCATGCAGCCCAGTACCAGGGCGGCGCCCACCAGTCCCGACAGTACGCCCATGCGGATGGAGTCGCTGCCGAGGTTGGGCCCCACGGTGCGTTCTTCCAATACCATCAGTTCCGCCGGCAGGGCTCCCGCGCGCAGCAGCACGGCAAGGTCGGCGGCCTCGCGGGTGCTGAAATTGCCGCTGATTTCGCCGCTGCCGCCGGTGATGGCGTTGCGGATGGCGGGTGCGGTGATCACCTGGCCGTCCAGCACCACGGCGAGGCGCCGCCCGATATTGGCGCGTGTCATCTCGCCGAACTGGCGCGCGCCGCTGTCATCGAGGCGGAAATTCACCTTGGGTTCGGTGGTGCGGGGATCGAACGCCATGCGCGCATCGCGCACGTGACGGCCCTCCATGGCAACCTCCCGTTCCAGCGGGTAGCTTTCGCCTGCGCCCGTGCCCGGCACGATCATGGCATTGGCGCTGCCGGCAGGAGCCACCCAGTAGAAGTCCATCTTCGCGGTGGTGCCCAGCAGTTCGCGGATGCGCTGCGGTTCGTCGACGCCGGGCAGTTGCACTTCGATGCGGTCGCGCCCCTG
>DATMFX010000411.1:0-4651 GCA_035555995.1 Hyphomicrobiales bacterium
GCACGAACTGGCGCTGGCGTCCGGCAAGGATCACCTGCAGTTCCTGCTGGACGTGCTTGGCGATTCGGGCCTGGCCAATCCGGAAGATCCGCGCTCGATGCACAAAGGCCGCGCCCGCAACGTGATCAGCGAAGTGGCCGAGCGCGCCGGCTGGGGCAAGCAGATGCCGCCGAATCGCGCGCTTGGGCTGTCGTACTACTACAGCCATTCCGGCTACGTGGCGCAGATTGCCGACGTCGAGGTGCGTCCCAACAAGGAAGTGAAGGTGCACAAGGTGTGGTCGGTGTCGGACTTCGGCTTCATCCACAACCTGAGCGCGGCGGAAAGCCAGATCCAGGGCAGCGTGATCGACGGCCTGAGCCAGTTGTTCAATGCCAAGATCACTTTCGTCAACGGCGAAGTGCAGCAGCGCAACTTCCACCAGGTGCCGCTGTTGCGCATGCCGCAGGCGCCGGAAGTGGACGTGCATTTCCTCGAGCCCGAGGAGTTCTCTCCCACCGGCGCCGGCGAACCGGGCCTGCCGCCGCTGCTGGCGGCGGTAACCAATGCCATCTTCAACGCCAGCGGCGAACGCATCCGCAAGGTGCCGCTCTCCGAGCTGGGGTACAAGCTGGTCTGAAGCCCCGCAGGCGCATCAACGAAAAGGCCGGCATTTTGCCGGCCTTTTTATTGGCTAAATCAGTAGTAGTAATAGAATCTCAGGTTCAGATTGTCGACGCCCACCGGCTTGCCGTCCTGGATGAAGGGGCGCATGCGATCGTCGCGCAGATGATCCAGCAGCGCGCGGCGCAATATCGGCGAGGCGTCGCTGCTGGTGGCGGTGATGGTGGGGCTGCGCACCTGCCCCTGCGCGCCGAGGCCAAGGGTAACGTCGATGTAACCCCGGTACTCGAGCGGGCTTTCGCGATCCAGCCCGTAGAATTCGCGCTGGTAGGGATGTGGCACGAACGCCGGCACTTCCACCAGGTAGTCGGGATTGAGGATGGGATGCAGCCCCCACGCCTCGCTGTTCGGCATGCCGAGCAGTTCCCAGGCGCGGCGGTAAGCCTCGTTGGCGCTCTGGAAGCGCTCGAAGCTCAGGTGCCAGTCGCCGAGATCGACGTAGGCCTGGGCCAGCGTTGCGGGGTCGGTGTCCGGCGCGGCCTCCAGTTCCTTCACGTGCGCCTCGAGCGCATCGGCATTGCTGGTATAGCTGCGCGCGATCAGCGGCACGTTGGCGCCGCGGGTGCTCCAGGCGTTGAAGCCGAACGAATAGGTGGCCATGTCGTCGATCGTGGCGTCCATCTGGCGCTTGACCAGATAGTCGGTGTTGGCCCGCTTGTGCTGCAGCTCGGCCTTCTGCGCGGGGTCGAGCGTGGTGCCCTGTTGCGCCAGCAGCGAATCGTACAGATTCCGGGCGCGGCTCAGGTGTTCGTCCACCAGCATGTCGGGCAGGAGCACGTAGGGCGAATGGCGCAGATTGCTGAAGGCGCCGGGGCGGCGCCGGTCGGGCAGGCCGATGGGATCGAACGCGAAATAGAACTTGTCGCGCGGCACGAAGTAGATTCTGCCGTCATAAGGATCCTGCACGGCCACGTAGCGCCGCCCACCGCTGCTGCTGCCGGCGTAGGAAAGCGCGTTGCCGAAACGCCCGTCCGGGCCGGTCCGCAGGTAGGCATCCACGTTCCAGTCGGCCCAGCGCTGAGTGGCGGCGGCCAGGCGCGGGTCGCCCTCGGCGTAGCTCTTGCGCTGGATGTAGTACAGATACTCTTGAAGATCCGCTACCTGCGGGTAGTCGCCCAGCGCCTCATGGTTCTCGATGAGCCGTTCCACCACGTCGATCTGGTGGGTGGTGAACAGGCCATGGTTGACGCGGTCGATCTGCATGGCCTGGTCGAGCACGGCGATGGCGCCGTCGTGGTCGCCGTCCTGCTGCAGGAGCAGCGCCAGGGCGTAATCCTGCTCGCGCAGGGCTTCCGAATAGGTGGACCGGGAGGAGGCGGACAGCGCCCCGATGCTGTCGCGGTACCGTTGAATTTGTTGCGCCAAGTCAGTACCGTTCGGTTCGGTCTCGGGTATTATTGGGGGTTCCGTGGTGTCCACGCCCGGATTTTCGCCCGGTGCGGCCGCCGCCTCATCGTTCGCGGGCGGCGCCGGCCGCCGCACAACCGCCGGCTGTTCGGGGGTGGCGGAGTCGAGCAGAACCGCCTCGAAGACCAGGTGGTCGAGTTCACGGCGCGCCTGGGCGCTGGCCCCGGCCGACAGGCCGCACAGGGACAGCAGGACAAGCACGATGGGAAATAGTGGTGCCAGGGAAGTACCGCATTTGAGGACCGGTCTCATCAAAAGAGAGATCGCCCCCGTAACGTGAGACGGCATGAAATGCCCCCATATAACAGTGAAGCGGGCAGGCGCAGCGTAGCAAACAAACCGCTGCGCAGTCACCCGGACAGGGGTTAAACGGCTTGTAAACGAAGGCGTTTCGAGGTGGGTTTCAAACTGTGGAAAGTTTGCGTAACATACTGAAAATAAATGTGAATCTATTGTGAAATCACCGTTTTAACGGTTTCATTTTCGAAGAGCTGGCCCCTATACTTGGGCCAACATAAGCAAAACTGCCCCCACCAGCTCGACCGGGTCCAACAGAGGCCGCGAGCGGTACGCCAAGGAGCGAAGGGGAAATCAGGATGATGCAAGACTGTAACTGGATTTGATGGCCCTGGGTGGGGGACGCAGCATAGCTGCAGAGGGAAGTGTCCACGGACGCTTCTTCAACCGGAAACGGCTCCAGGGGGAGCCAGATGATTTAGAGGACAAGTACATGTCACTTACCAGACAACTCATACCCTTCGTGGCAGGCGCTCTTGCAATCGGGGTGAGTCAGGGCTTGTGGGCAGCCAGTGTCGACGAGAACATGCTCGACGAGTACTGCACCAAGTGCCACAACTTCGAAGACTACGCAGGTGGTATCGATCTTGAGGGCTTCACGCCGAGCAACATCCACGAGCATCCTGAAATTGGTGAAAAAGTGATCCGTCGCCTGCGCGCCGGCATGATGCCCCCCGTGGGCGAGCCGCGCCCGGACAACGAAACGATGCAGGCCTTCTCCGAGGCGCTCGAGCACAATATCGACAGCAACAGCGAAATCCGCCCCGGTCGCCCTGGCCTGCACCGCCTGAACCGTACTGAATACGGCAACGCCGTACGCGACCTGCTGCACGTGCAGGTGGATCCGGCCGAATACTTCCCGGCGGACGACTCCAGCCGTGGTTTCGACAACCAGGCCGGTACCCTGGGTCTGTCCCCGGCGCTGCTGGAAGCCTATCTGTCCGCCGCCGGCAAGATCAGCCAGCTGGCGCTCGGCACCTCGACCTCCCCGACGCAGACGCTTTACCGCGTTGCCGAGGATGCCAACCAGAACTACCGCATCGAAGGCCTGCCCTTCGGTACCCGCGGTGGCATCAAGTTCAGCCATAACTTCCCGGTGGACGGCGAATACACCTTCAAGACCTTCGCCATCACCCTGGGCAACATGGGCAGCGACCGTCCCTTCGGCGACATCCGCGGTGAAAAACTGCAGGTGCTGGTCGACGGCGAGCTGGTCAAGGTCTTCGATTGGGACCGTGAGCTTGGCGTAACCCGCAACCAGTTCGAACGCGCTGCCGACGACGAAGCCGAGATCGGCGAAAACCTGCCCACGCTCGACGTGACCCTGCCCCTGACCGCCGGCAACCACGAAATCGGCATCACCTTCGTGGCCACCAACTTCGCGCCCGGTCTGGACATGAACAACGACTTCGAGCGCAGCACCATCGAAACCGGCGGTCTGCCCGGCTACACCTGGTTCCCGCACGTAGGTTCCGTCCGGGTGGACGGCCCTTACAACATCTCGGGTCCCGGCGACTCGCAGAGCCGCGAATCCATCATGGTCTGCTCGCCGCAGAGCGCCGCGGAAGAAGCCGACTGCGCCCATCAGATCCTGACGCGCCTGGCCAACGTCGCCTATCGTGGCTACGCGAACGACGAGGACATTGCCACGCTGATGAACTTCTATCAGCAGGGCCGCGAAACCGGCAGCTTCGACAGCGGCATCGAAATGGCGCTGCAGCGCGTGCTGACCTCGCCGAAGTTCCTCTACCGCATGGAGATGGAACCGGCCAACGTGGCCGAGGGCGACACCTACCAGATCAGCGATCTCGACCTGGCATCGCGCCTGTCCTTCTTCCTGTGGAGCAGCATTCCCGACCAGGAACTGCTGGATCTGGCCGACGCCGGCAAACTGAGCGATCCGAAGGAACTGGACAGGCAGATCAGCCGCATGCTCGAGGATTCGCGCTCGTCCGCCATGACCGCGAACTTCGCCGGTCAGTGGCTGGCGCTGCGTAACCTCAGCGCTCATGCGCCGGTCGTGGATCAGTTCCCTGACTTCGACAACCTGCTGCGCGAGTCCTTCCGCAAGGAAACCGAGCTGCTGTTCGACAGCCTGATCCGGGAAAACCATCCGGTGACGGAGCTGCTGACGGCCGACTACACGTTCGTCAACGAACGCCTGGCGATGCACTACGGCATCCCCGGCATCAAGGGCGAGCGCTTCCGCCGCGTGGAGCTGGGCGACGACCTGGCCATGCGCCGCGGTATCCTCGGCAAAGGCAGCATGCTGACGGTGGCCTCG
>DATMFX010000412.1:0-5766 GCA_035555995.1 Hyphomicrobiales bacterium
GGTGGGGGTGGACGTGGAACATGCATTGCGCGAAGTGGCGGCCGAGGCGCTGACGGCACGCTTTTTCGCGCCGGAGGAATTGCAGGCGTTGCAGAGTCTGCCCGAGGCGGACCGCAACGAATATTTCTTTCGGCTGTGGACGCTGAAGGAGGCGTACGTCAAAGCCCTGGGCCTGGGGCTGCGCATTCCGCTCGATAGTTTCGTGTTCGATCTGGACGATGCGCAGATTCATTGCGAGCGGCGGGAGGCGGGGGCGCCGCCGCTGCGGTTCTGCAGTCTGGCGGTGGCGCCGCATTTTCGGGTGGGGGTGGCGGTGGCCAGTACGCTGGAACCCGTCATCAATTGCTTTCGCGGGCTGCCGTTCGAGGGGTTTGTGCGGCAGACCTGACGTTACTGGGGCCAGAGCGGGGTGACGCGCCGACCCCTTGCCCCGATCGGAAAAAAGGGGTCGCGGTATGAGATCAGCGGCAAGCAGTCGGTGCGCGATCCCGCTTGCTCCACTTCCGCCCCGTCAGGCACAAGCGCGGCGCTGCGGAACTCGCCGCTGCGCGGCTCAGACAGTCCTCGCTCCCTTCCGCGCTTGCACCTGACGGGAAAACGCTCCAACGCTCCGCAAGCGGGATCGCGCACCGACTGCCATCAGCTATCTGCTGAACGTCCTGGGGAGTATTAGGGGACAGGCCCCGAATTGGGGTCTGTCCCCTAACGCGCTACGTGGGCAAGGATCAGGTCACCCGGGTGCCGGGCTGGGCGTTGCCATCGGGGGCCATGAGGAAGATGTCCTGGCCTTCCCCGGCGGCGAGAATCATGCCTTCGGAGAGGCCGAACTTCATCTTGCGGGCTTTGAGGTTGGCGACCATCACGGTGAGCCTGCCGATCAGATCAGCGGGGTCGTAGGCGGATTTGATGCCTGAAAACACCGTACGCGTCAGCGGTTGGCCGGCGGCATCATGGCCGAGGTCGAGCGTGAGCTTGAGGAGTTTGTCGGCGCCTTCCACGTGTTCGGCGTGCACGATTCTGACCACGCGCAGATCCACCTTGGCGAAGTCGGGGAATTCGATTTCGGCGGCGATGGGGTCGTTTGCCACGGGGCTGGAGGCGACGGACGGAGCGGTGCTGGCTGAATCCGCGGATGCGGTGGCCGAGGTCGCTGCCGTAGAGGTGGATGCGGTTCCAGAGCTGGATGCCGCCGACGCGCCTGCGGCAGCCAGGTTGTCCTTGCTGGCTTCCACCATGGCGGCCACGTTGACGGGATCGATGCGCTGCATCAGGGGCGTGAACTCGGCGATCGGGTGTTCCAGCAGCAGCGTGTTGGCATCGGCCCAGAGCAGCGGCGCGATGCCGAGGAAACTTTCGGCCTGCTGCGCCAGGGCGGGCACCACCGGCTTGAGGTAGATCACCAGAATGCGGAACAGGTTGAGCCCGGCGCTGCAGATCATTTGCACGGCGGGGTCGTGCGGGTTGGCCTTGGCGAGCTTCCAGGGTTCGGCGGTGGCGATCATGGCGTTGGCCTGGTCCGCAAGCGCCATGATCAGGCGCAGCGCCTTGCCGAATTCGCGCGCGTCGTAGCAGGCGGCGATTTCGTCGGCGGCAGCCTGGAATTGTGCGGTGAGCAGGGGAACGCTGTCCTGGCTGGCCAGGGTGCCGCCGAAGCCTTTGTGGATGAAGCCGGCGCAGCGGCTGGCGATGTTCACCAGTTTGCCCACCAGGTCCGCGTTCACTTTCTGCACGAAGTCCTCGAGGTTCAGGTCGAGATCGTCGGGCGTGGCGCCGAGCTTGGAGGCGAAGTAGTAGCGCAGGCTTTCCGGATTGAGATGCGCATGGAAGGTGTCGGCGGTAATGAAGGTGCCGCGCGACTTGGACATCTTCTGTCCGTTCACGGTCAAAAAGCCGTTCACGCTGATGTGGCTCGGCGTCTTGAAACCGGCGGTGCTGAGCATGGCGGGCCAGAACAGGGCGTGGAAATTGATGATGTCCTTGCCGATGAAATGCCACAGCTCGCTTGGCGTGCCGGCTTTCCAGTAGGCGTCGAAATCGAGGCCCTGTTCATCGCACAACTTTTTGAAGCTGGCCATGTAGCCGATCGGCGCGTCCAGCCACACGTAGAAGTACTTGCCCGGCGCGTCGGGAATTTCGAAGCCGAAATACGGCGCGTCGCGGCTGATGTCCCATTCCTGCAGGCCGCTCTCCAGCCATTCGCTGAGCTTGTTGGCCACCGTGGGCGCCAGCACGCCGCTGCGGGTCCATTCCTTGAGGAATTCAGTGTATTCGGGCAGCCGGAAGAAATAGTGCAGCGATTCCTTGAGCACCGGCGTGGCGCCGGAAATCGTCGAGCGTGGCTCGATCAGGTCGGTGGCGGCGTAGGTGGAGGAGCAGACTTCGCAGTTGTCGCCATACTGGTCCGCCGCGCCGCACTTGGGGCACTGGCCCTTGATGAAGCGGTCGGACAGGAACAGCTTGCGCTCGGGATCGTAGAGCTGGGTGATGCTGCGCGTGGCGATCTTGCCGCCCTCGCGCAGGCGCTCGTAGATATACGTGGACAGCGCGCGGTTTTCCTCGGAATGGGTGGAGTGGTAGATGTCGAACTCCACGCCAAAGCGCCGGAAATCGCGATGATGTTCCTGGCGCACGCCCTCGATCAGCGCCTCGGGCGTAAGGTTGGCTTTCTCTGCGCTGAGCATGATGCCGGTGCCGTGGGCGTCGTCGGCGCACACGTAGTGCACGGTGTGCCCCTGCATGCGTTGGAAGCGTACCCAGATGTCGGCCTGGATGTAGCCGAGCAGGTGGCCCAGATGGATCGGGCCGTTGGCATAGGGCAGGGCGTTGGTGACGAGAATGTCGCGCCGGGTCATGGCTGGCTCGCTGGTTTCTTGCGGAGGGGATAGGGGGCGGCATGGTAGCGGATGCCCGATCAAGATAAAAGTGCGCGGCCCGGCGCCGGCCGCGGCGGTTGTCGCCCGGCACTTGCGCTGGCATGCTGCGCGCACCCGGCAGGATGGCTGCGGTCTGCTATGTTGAGGGCAGGACTTGGCCCGCATAAGGAGCATTGTTGATGAAAGCAGAAACCCAACGGGGATTTACCCTCATAGAACTGATGATCGTGATCGTGATCATCGGCATCCTGACCAGCGTGGCGCTGCCGGCGTACCAGGATTACGTGGTGCGCGCCCGCGCCGCGGAACTGCTGGTGGTGGCGGATGCCGCGAAGATGGAAGTGACGGAATACATGACGCTGAGCGCCAAACTGCCCGGCGAGGATTTCGCGGTGCAGGAGACCCGCAGCGCCATGGTCGACAGCGTGCAGTGGGACGGCGGCAAGCTGGTGGTGCAGGGCAATACGGACAACCTGGGTGCCGCGGTGTCGCTGGCGCTGACGCCGTCGCGCAACAACAATGGCATCATCGAGTGGAGCTGCGCGGCGGTGGAAGGTGGCCGCTATCTGCCGGGAACCTGCCAGTAGGCCATCAAGCACTGGCGCAGGCGCTTCCCGCTTCCCTGAAAAACAAAACCCCGGCAGCGTGCCGGGGTTTGTTCGGTAATCCGGGTTCAGCCACGTTTCCTTGTGGAAAACGTGGCCGTTCCAAGGCTTTGCAGGCCAGATCAGGACAACCCTACGATCTTGCCTTCTTCGTTGACGTAGATGTTTTCGGACGAGGGCACGCGCGGCAGGCCCGGCATGATCATGATGTCGCCGCACACCACCACGATGAACTCCGCGCCGGCCGCCAGCCGCAACTCGCGTACGTGCACGGTGTGATTTTCCGGCGCGCCCATGCGGGTGGGGTCGGTGCTGAAGCTGTTCTGGGTCTTGGCCATGCACACCGGGAAGTGGCCGTAGCGTTCCTGGTATTCGTCGAACTGCTTGCGCACGGCGGCATCGGCGGTCACGTTGCTGGCGCGATAGATTTCGCGGGCAATGGTGTTCACCTTGTCCCACAGCGTGGCGTCGTCCGGGTACAGCGTCTTGAAGTTGCTCGGCTGGTTTTCGCAGATGTTGACCACTTCGTGCGCCAGTTCCTCGGCGCCCTTGCCGCCATCCGCCCAGTGGGTGCACTGGATCACCTTGACGCCGATGTTGTTGCAAAGCTCGGCCAACAGGGCGTGCTCGGCGGGCGTATCGTGGATGAACTGGTTGATCGCCACCACGGCCGGCACGCCGAACTTGGCCACGTTCTCCAGGTGGCGCTCGAGGTTGGCGAAGCCGGTGCGCAGCGCGTCGAGGTTTTCACCCTTGAGCTGATCCTTGGGCACGCCGCCGTGCATTTTCAATGCACGAACGGTGGCTACGATCACGATGGCGTCCGGCGCCAGGCCGGTTTTGCGGCACTTGATGTCCATGAATTTTTCCGCGCCCAGATCGGCGCCGAAACCGGCCTCGGTCACCACGTAGTCGGCCATTTTCAGGGCGGAGGTGGTGGCCATGACCGAGTTGCAGCCGTGCGCGATGTTGGCGAAGGGGCCGCCGTGGATGAAGGCGGGGGTGCCTTCGAGCGTCTGCACCAGGTTGGGCAGGATGGCGTCCTTGAGCAGTGCCGTCATGGCGCCGTCACCTTTCAGTTCGCTGGCGACTACCGGCTGGCGTTCGCGGGTCTGGCCCACGACGATATTGGCCAGGCGGCGGCGCAGGTCTTCGAGGTCGGTGGCAAGACAGAAGATGGCCATCACTTCGGAGGCCACGGTGATGTCGAAGCCACTCTGGCGCGGGAAGCCGTTGCCCGGCCCGCCGAGGCCGATGGCGATGTCGCGCAAGGAGCGGTCGTTCATGTCCATCACGCGGCGCCAGTTGATGCGGCGGCTGTCCAGGTTCAGGCTGTTGCTCCAGTGGATGTGGTTGTCCAGCAGTGCCGAAAGCAGGTTGTGGGCGGAGGTGATGGCGTGGAAGTCGCCGGTGAAGTGCAGGTTGATGTCGTCCATCGGGATCACCTGGGCGTAACCGCCGCCGGCGGCGCCGCCCTTGACGCCAAAGCAGGGCCCAAGGCTCGGCTCGCGCAGGCAGATGGCGGTTTTTTTGCCGATGCGGCTCAGGCCGTCGCCGAGGCCCACGGTGGTGGTAGTCTTGCCTTCTCCGGCCGGCGTCGGGGAGATGGCGGTGACCAGAACCAGCTTGCCGTTATCGTTTTTGCGTTGTTGTTGGATGAAGTCGTAGGAGATCTTGGCCTTGGTGTGGCCGTAGGGGAGCAATGCCTCGGAGGGAATGCCGAGTTTGGAGCCGATTTCTGTGATGGGCCGGGCCTTGGCGGCCTGGGCGATTTCAATGTCGGACAAATGGGACATGGCAAGCGTTTCCTCAGTTCTGATTGTCGATAGCCGGATGCAGGGTAAAGATGCGGGGGAGGTGTTGGCCGGGGCAGCGAGGCTCTCGCGACGGGCAAACTCCGGGGCTTCCTGTAAAAGGCCGGGCATCCTAGCATTTTTCGCTAAGCGAAGAAAACCGGAAAGCTCCTGTATAATGTGGTGCATGGACATGAAAACCTTGTTGATTCATAGAGTTAGGCATGGCGAACCAAGTTGTTCGTCTGCCTTTTTTAGCGTGTTTCACGGCCTTGTGGCAGCGGTGCTGCTCTTGACGGCGCCATTGGCCCAGGCGCAACTGCGCTACGACATCGAATATCCGGCGATCGGCTACGGCAAGGAGCTCCCCCAGGATGCCTTCAGCCGCATGATGGCGGCGCAGGAAGCGGGTGAGCTGCAGTTGGAAAAAGGCAGCGAGGCGGCGGGTTATCTCGAGAGCGTGCTCGACGCGCTGGACATCGATCCCGCCAGCCA
>DATMFX010000413.1:0-11118 GCA_035555995.1 Hyphomicrobiales bacterium
ACGCCAGCGCCAGGATCGCCAGCAGTGCCATGCGCAGCGCCATCAGCAGCAGGAACTTGAGCTTGCGCCGCACGTGCACGCGCTTGCGGGTGGCTTCCAGAAAGCGCGTGGTGCTGAAGCGTTCGCGCTCGGTGGCCTGGGTTTCGAGGCGATGCAGCCACCACGGCAGGCCCAGGCCGATCAGGCCAAGCAGGAACAAGGGTGTAATGAGTCCCATCAATAGCTCCTACCCGCGTTTTTCTCTGAAGGTCAAATAGCTGTGCAGCGCGCGTTCCAGCGGTTCGCCGGTGTTGATCAGCACGTGGTCGGCATTCATGCCGCGCGCGGCGTACTGGATGGCGGCGATGTGTGCCTGGATGCGCTCGCGGTAGTCTTTTTTCATGAACAACGGCGATACCTCCACCGCCTGGCCGGTTTCCATGTCTTCATAGAGCGTGGATTCCTTGATGTCGGGCGCGAGCTCGGCCGGGTCCAGCAGGTGGAACAGGATCACGTCCTGCCCGCCCATGGCGAGCGGGCGCACGTTGTCCAGCAGTTCTTCGGTGTCGCAATAGAAATCGGAGATCACCGCCACCAGGCCACGCCGTTTGATGTGTTCCTGAAAGCGGGTCATGGGCTTGTCGAAGGCGGTACCCTGCCGCGCCTCAGTGCGCTCGAGCGTGTGGATCACGCCCTGCAGCGAGCCGCTGCGGCTGGCGGGTGGGCGGTATTCGAGAATTTCGTCGGCGAACACCATCACGCCCACGGCGTCGTGCTGGCGCGAGGCCATGTAGGCCAGCGAGGCGGCGAGCATCTTGCCCACCTGCAGCTTGGTCACACCACCGCTGCCGAAACCCATGGAGGCGGAGGCGTCGAGCATCAGCATCAGGTGGCTGTTGGTCTCGCCAAGAAAGCGCTTGATGTAGGTTTTGCCGGTGCGGGCGAACACGTTCCAGTCGATGTAGCGCGGATCGTCGCCTTCGCCATAGGCGCGGTATTCGACGAATTCCTGGCTGAAGCCGAACTTCGGCGAACGGTGCAATCCGATGACGAAGCCTTCCACCACCGCCTTGGCCACCAGCTCCAGGTTGGCGAGGCTGGCCAGCACCTTGGGGTCCAGCAGGTGAAAGGCGTTGTTGGAGGCTTTCGCGGCGACGGCCATGGGCGCTTATTCCCCGGCCGGAACCGGCACGGCGTCGAGCATGCCGCGCAGGATGTGGTCGACGGTCACGCCGTCGGATTCGGCGTAGTAGTTGGGCAGCACGCGGTGGCGCAGGATCGGCAGCGCCAGGGATTTCAGGTCTTCGGCGGTGACGTGGTAGCGGCCTTCCATCAGCGCGCGCGCCTTGGCGGCCAGCACCAGGTTCATGGTGGCGCGGATCGAGGAACCGAAGTTGGCGTACTTGCGGATGATGTCGGGCGCGATCGGGTCCGAGGGGCGGGTGGCGCGCACGATGTCCACGGCGTAGCGGTTGAGGTGGTTGGCCACCGGCACCTGGCGCACCAGCGCCTGGAATTTCACGATTTCCGCGGCATTGGTACAGGGCAGCACTTCGGGCATGTCCACGCGCTGGGTAAAGCGCTCGATCACCTTCACTTCCTCTTCGGCGGACAGGTAATCGAGCATGACGTTGAACAAGAAGCGGTCCAACTGTGCTTCGGGCAGCGGGTAGGTGCCTTCCAGTTCGATGGGGTTCTGCGTGGCCAGCACGAAGAAGGGCTTGTCGATCACGTGGTTCTTGCCGCGCACCGTCACGGTCTTTTCCTGCATGGCTTCCAGCAGGGCCGCTTGCGTCTTGGGCGGCGTGCGGTTGATTTCGTCGGCGAGCAGCACGTTGGTGAACACGGGGCCGGGAATGAAGCGCCATTCGCGCTTGCCGGTGCTCTGGTCCTCTTCCACCATGTCGGTGCCGGTGATGTCGGTGGGCATCAGGTCGGGGGTGAACTGGATGCGCTTGAAGGTCAGGCCGAGTGCGCTTGCCAGGGTGTGCACCAGCAGGGTCTTGGCGGTGCCGGGCATGCCGGTGATCAGGCAGTGGCCGCCGACGAACAGCGTGATCAGCAGGCTGTCCACCACCTCGTTCTGGCCCACGATGGTGCCCCGCACCTGGTCGCGTATCTTGCCGGTGGCTTCCTGGAACCGCTGGACCAGTTCGCGGGTATCGTCGGTGCCTTGCTGCTGCGCTACTGCTTCTGTCATGGTGTGTTCCTGCCTGTAGGGTTAGCGGTGATCGGTCATTGCGTACTGTCTCTGCTCAGTTCGAGCAGCAGCCTCTGCGCTTCGCGAAACTGCGGCGCGATGTCCAGCGCGGTCAACAGATGTTCCATGGTCCTGTCGGTATCGCCCAGCGCATGGTACGCCTGTGCCAGCTTGAGATTGGCGCTGGCCTTGTCGGTGGGATCGAGCGCCAGCAGCACCTGGTATTCCTTGAGCGCCTTGTCGGGCTGGGATTGGGTCATGTAGAGATCGCCCAGCTTGACGTGCAGCTCTTCCATGAACGGACTCACCCACAGCACGTCGCGCCAGGCGCGCAGCGCGCCATCCTGGTCGTTGCGCTCCAGGTAGCGGTCGCCAAGCGCCAGCAGTGCGCGCGGGGCATAGCCGCCGCGATCGTGGAATTCCCGCAGGGTTTCGAACTCCTTGTCGGTATCGTCCAGGCGGGCGTAGGCGCGCGCCATGGCGATGTAGGGGCTGTCGATTTCCACGTAGTCGGGATAAGCGAAGTTGGCGCGCTCGGCGGCGGCGATGGCTTCTTCCCAGTTTTCCTCTTCCAGCGCGGCGAAGCTGGCCTTGTGGTCCTGCTGCCAGGTGGGCAGCCGGCTCAGCATGGGGCCGTATTCGATGTCGATGAACTGCTTGAAGTGGTTGTCGAATTCGTCCGCGCTGATGCCGAGCACCGTTTCGATGGCAGTAACGGCGTTCTCGCCGTCCTGGAAGCGGTAGAGCATGTCCACCACTTTGTCGAACCCGTATTCGGTGTCGATGAAGTCGAACACCAGCCCCGCCTGCATGTAGGAGACGATCACCTGCTCGGGGTAGGAGGGGCGCATGAAGCCGTCGTCCAGCTTGGCGATGGGCAGAAACTTGCCCTCGCCCATGGCCTTGAGCACGGTGAGCGGAATCTTGCGGCCCGGCGTGGGGCCGGTGCGCCATTCCTCGAACACCGAAATGCCCTCGCTGAACCAGCGCGGCACCAGGTGATGGCTGGCTTCCAGCGTGAACACGTGGGCCATTTCGTGCCATAGCGTGGTGCCCCAGTGGTAGCTGGGATCGTGCTGCGCGGTGGGCGAATCCATCGAGAACAGGTAACCGAAGGTCACCCCCAGGATGCCGACGCCGGGCATGCCGATGGAGCGCACCACGAAATCCTCGTGGTTGGGGTAGATCTCCACCACGATCGGCTGCTTGGGTGTGAAGCGATAGCGCTCGGAATAGAGATCGATGCTGGCTTCCGCCAGTTCGCGCGCGTAATCGGCCAGCACGTCGGTTTCGCGGCGGTCCAGGCGCAGCGTGAGCTTGGGAAAGGCGCCCTGGGGCGGATCGGGATAGCTCACGGCTTCCAGGTCGCGCACGAAGGTGTCGAGCAGGCGCAGCAGGTTGATGGTCTTGGGATTGAAAGGATCGCCGGAATAGGCGATGTCGATGTGTTCGCGCGACGGCCCCACCTGGTTCAGGCGCAGGTAGTTCTGGCCCAGTTCCAGGTGGGCTTCCCAGTTGGTGGGCTCGATGGCCACGGCTTTCTGGTAGAACTCGCCGCATTCGGCGTAGCGCCGCGTGATCATGGCGAAATAGCCGGGAATGGCCCAGGCATCGCCGTAGGCGGGATTGAGCCCCAGCGCTTCATCGATGTACTGCTGATACGGTTGATGTGTCATGAAGGCGAGCCCGGCGCGCAGGGCGAGCGGTTCGAGCCGCGACAGGTTCCTGTCGCGCGCCAGCTTGTCGGCTTCGTCGAGGTAGTCGCGCGCGGTATCGAACTGGTCCCGTTCCAGCACCGAGCGCGCCAGCATCAACAGGCCGCGCAGGCGCGCGCCGGGCGGCGCCAGGGCATCGTCCATCACCATGCCCAGATGCTGGTTCACTTCCTCGGCATTGCCTCCTTGCGACAGCGCCTCGGCGGCGCCGATGTGGGCATAGGCGTTGCGGGGATCGCGTTCCAGCGCTTCGGTGAAGAGGTTGTACGCTTCCTGGTACTGATAGGTTTGCAGATACAGCTCGCCCCAGCGCAGACGCACGCGGGCGTCGTCGGGCGCCTCCATCTGTGCCGCCTGGAACTCGCCGTTGGCGCCCTGCAGATCGCCGAGCGCCCACAGGGCTTCGGCGCGGATGGCGGTGGAGGCCGCGGTGCCCACCAGCGCGCGGTAGCAGCCCTGGGCGGCGTTCACCTGGCCGGACCAATACTGGTTTTCGCAATCGAGCAGCGCGCTGTCGTCCAGCGCGCCGTACAGCTGTTCCCGCGCCATGAGCGCCGGACTGCACGCCAGTGCCGCCAGCGAGGCGGCAAGCGCGAGACAGCTGAAGGGGGCGGCGCGTTGCATCAGGGCTGCGCTCCCTCGCCTGCCTGCATGGCGTCGATGCGTTCGGTAATCTGTGCCGCCTGCAGAATCAGCGCCTGCAGCTGTTGCAGGTAGTCGGCATTGCCAAGCTCGCCACGGCGCAACTGCAACGCCTCGATCTCGCCGTCGATCGCCATGCGTTGTTCCAAAAGAGCGCGCAATTCGTCGTCGGCGTCGGCCAGCTCGGTTTCGAGTTCGAGCGCATTGAGGCGCGATAGATTGAACTGCGCCGCGCCATCGCCACGCAGTTGCGGGTGTTCGGTGGCCAGGCGGCCGGCGTCCTCGAAGTAGCTTTCCACGCCGCGCTGGGCAAAGTCGAACGCCTCCTGGATGCTGACGCTCTGGTTCTTGTTCACGTCGGCGCCGTCACTGGTGAGCGCTTCGGCAAACAGGCGGCCGAACTGCGTGGCGTTGCGTTCATTGCCGTTGCGGGTGGCGGTGATCAGCAGAAAGTTGGGGTTGGTGGCGTCCTCGGCGTCGCTGCCGGTGAGCGCGGGCAGCATGGCGCCGCTGGTGCTGGAGGTGTTCACCACGAAGTGGTTGCGCCCGGGCAGGCCCTCGAGCAGTTCCTTGAAGTCGGTGGCGGTGAGGTCGGGGCCGGGAATGTTGAATTTGTAGGTTTCGCCATCAAAGCTGCCGTGGCCCACCAGGTAGAGCACGGCGCGGTCGTTGTCGCCCATTTGCCCGTCCAGTGTCTTGAAGTGCGCCAGGATGGCTTCGCGCGTGGCGCCTTCGCCGCTGAAGCTGAACACCTTGTCCGCGTCGGTGATGGTGCGCGAGGCGGCTTCGAGGCTGCTGCGCGTGCCGGTGAATTCCTGATCGTACTGCGGCTGGCCGCCAAGTCCCTGGATCACGGTGACATACAGCGCCGCCTGCGCCAGCGCGGGCAGCAGCACGAGCGCCGTGCCAAGAGAACCCGCGGTGAACTTGAGCAAGGTGGTCACGATCGGCTCCTATTACCTACTTATCAGATGACGCGCCATTGGCGGCGCAGCAGCCATTCGGCGGCTTTCAGCAACAACAGCAGCAGGAAGAAGATTGGTGCATCCCACAGGTAGCTGATCTGTTGTTCGGTGATGCCGGCGCTGGAAAAACTGATGGCCTGGGGCAGATCGCCCCACTGTTGCGGTGTCCAGTAACGGCCCCCGGTGGCGGCGCTGACACGTTCGAGCAACGCGCGGTTCTGGCGGATGCCGAATGCTTCCTGGTTCTGTTCATAACGCGTGGCGCTGCGTACGGAAGACACCAATTCCTCGCCACGGCGCGAAATCGCCTCGACGTTGTACAGGCCGTCGCCGCCGGGGGTGAAGCTGGCCTGATAGACGCCGGACTGGCCCGCCACCGGCAGCAGGTCGAGATTCACCAGGTCGCCGCTGTCGGAAGTGACCACGGCGGTGATGCTCAGGTTCTGGTTTGCCTCGGCGTCCGCGTCGCGCAGCTCGGCGCGCACCACGATGTCGTCGTTGCGCACGTTGGCGCTCAGCTCGAACGGACGCGGCGAGCTGGCCACCAGGTTGCGCGCCAGCTGACGCCAGAAGGTTTCGTGGCGCATATCTTCCAGTGGCAGGCTCATCTGCCAGCGCCAGGTGCCGCCGGTGGCAAGGATGAAGCTCTGGCCCCGGCCGTAGGGCTGGGTGACCAGCAGCGGCAGGGAGCGGCCGTCCACGTTCACTTCCAGCAGCGTGGTGGCGGCGGGGCGCAGCGGACCAAGTTTCTGGTAGTCGGCCACTTCGGGCAGTTCGGACCACAGCTTGGCGTTTTCGCTGTCGTCGTCGCTGAGCTTGAGCATGGGCGCGTCGCGGCCGCTGTCGGTGAGCACCACAGGCACCTTGTTGCGGATGAACTCGGCGTTTTCCATCGACAGGCGCGACGGCAGCACCGCACCCACCACCGATTCGCCCCAGCCGCCGAGACCCAGGCCCTGCAGGCCGGCAAGCATCATCAGGCTGCCGCCGCGCTCGCTGACGAAATCGCGGATCATGGCCTGCTGGTCGGGCGTGAATTCGGCCACGTTCATGCTGCCGATCAGCAGCGCGTCGTACTCGTACAGTTCCTTGCGGGTGGTGGGGAAGCCGTTCTCGAGCTGTTCGGGCGAATCGATGCCCTGGCGGTAGTACTTGTTCGGGGTGACCTTGAGCAGGGTGCTCAATTGGATGCTGGGGTCCTCGCTCAGCGCGCGCTGCATGAACTTGTATTCCCAGCGCGGCTCGCCTTCCACGTACAGCACCTTGTAGCGTCCTTCGGGCACATCCACCACGCGTGCGCGGGTGTTGTTGGCCAGGGTGCGTTCACCGTTGATGGGATCGAGCGAGAAGCGCAGGTCCAACTGGCCCGGCGCGGGCACTTCGATGTTCACCACCGCCATGGTGGAGCTTTGCGTGGGATCGAGCGTGATTTCCTCGGTGCTGAGGAAGGTGTCGCCGTTGTAGACTTTCAGGCGCGCGACGCCGCCCTGGTCGTGGCGGATGTTGACGCGTGCCGGCAGCGTGGTGCCCGCCAGCGCCTTGCCGGGCAGTTGCACTTCGCTCAGTTCGATGTCTTCCGGAATGGTTTCGCGGCCGATGCCCACGGTGTGGATCGGTACGCCGAAGGAAGCGATTTCGCCAAGCTCGCCCTGGCTGATACCGCTGCCGTTGTCGGCGCCGTCGCTCAGGAGGATCACCGCGCCAAGCGAATTGCCGCTGGCCTGGCGCAGCGCTTCCAGCAGGGATTGGCCGAGCAGGGTGCTGGTGCCGGGATCGGGCAGGGCTTCGAAGGTATCGAGGCGTTCGGCGTGTTCGGACACGCTGTAGGGCAGGATTTCGTAACTTTGCGCCAGGTTCCGCAGGGCCTCCGGCGTGAGCAGCTGTTGCGCCTGCGCCATGCGCGAGCCGCTGCCGTCGTTGAGCGCCATGCTGGCGGAAGTGTCCAGCAGCACGGCCACGGCGTTCTCGCCGGGCAACAGGCGCTCGTCCACCAGCGCCGGCTGCCACACCACCACCAGCACCAGGGCCAGCATGGCGGTCTGCAACAGGCCGAGCAGACCAAGCTGCCACCAGCGCAGCGCGCGGCGCTTGCGCCACAGGGCAATGCCCACCACCAGTGCGCAAACGGCCACGAGCAGATAGAGAATCGTTAACGGCCAGCCACTGGCGAAGATGAAGTCACTGCCGCTGAAAACGTCTGCAGGGTATTTGAATAGAAACTCTTTCATACCACCGTACGCGAGTCCCGCCGACGCGCGATAGCGGGCGAAAGACCCCTGAGTGCTACCTCTGTTGTTCAATCGCCAAGGCGCTGGCGGAACTCGATATAAGCATGATTGCCCCGAAAATACCATCACGCCCCCGGTGCTCCAAGGCACCCTTGCCGACGCGTGCCGCGTTCCATTTTTCTGCCATTATTTTGCATCATTGAACCGACCGGTTCGGACGGTGGCACAGCGCATTTCGCGCGCGGTTGCCCCCGATGGAGGCGGCGGTTTATGCTCGGTCACAAACGAGGGAAGAGCAGCATGCAACGCGCCTGGACCAGCTTCGTCGAACTTCCTGATCGGGTGCGCCTCTGCTGGCTGTGGTTGCCGCTATGTTTGCTGTCGTTGCAGGGCCGTACCGGCACCAGCGCCGGCAATGCCCCCGCGTGGCGCCGTTTGCTGCCCGCGGCATGCGTGTTCCTGATGCTTGCCGGCTGCAGCGACGCCACCCCCGAGCCGCCTTCCACGGCGGCCGGCGTGAGCGAGGCGCTGCTGCGCACTATGGGCGGACGCGAGGCGCTGGAAGCGGTGGCAACGCTGCGGTTTTTCGGCGGCGGGCGGCGTTTGCACCTTGGGCAGATGCACGCGGCGGGCGCGGCCGAACCACCGGGCATGCTGAGCGAACTGGTGGAAACCATCGATCTTGCCAACGGGAGCGCCGCGTTCGACAACTGGATCGAACTGCCGGACGGCTTTCGCCAGCATCGCACCGAGGTCTACACCCACTATCAAGGGCAGCCGATGGGCTGGGCCACCGGCACGGGGCGTCCAAGCGTGGCAACGTCAGTGAATGGCCTCTTCAGCTGGGCCACCCACAACAGCCCGGAATTCCTGCTGCGCCGCAACCCCGTCAGCGTGGCGCTTGCCACCCTCGATGCCAGCGCCTTGGGCGACATGGTGATCGACGGCGAAAGCTACTGGAGCCTCACCACGGTACTCGGCAATGAAACCCTGCACGTCTACGTCGACAAGGACGACTACCGCCTGCGTGGTTTCGGCGCCCTGGATACCGAAACCATGTGGGGCGACGCCAACACCACCTATCTTTACGACGACTGGCGCATGGTGGGCGCGCAGGCGCTGGTACTGCCGTTCAAGCTGGAAATCCGCAAGCCGGACGGTGTGTACGCCAATCTTGCCTACACCGACATCCGGGTGAACCAGGCGGCGGACCTGGCGCCCCTGGACGTACCTGCTGCCGCCGCGGAGCAGGCCGCGCAGGTGGCGGCGGCGGGCGGCGCGTCCTGGGCGCCTTTGCAGTGGAATCCGGTGGCGCCGGGGGTGACCCATGCGGTGGGCTTTTCGCACCACAGCATGGTGGTGGAATTCCCCAGTTTCGTGGCAGTGGTGGAGGCGCCCTATACCGAGGCGCAAAGCGAAACGCTGGCGCGCCTGGTGGCGCAGCATATCGGCAAGCCCATCCGCTACGTGCTGCCCACGCATCCGCACTACGACCATACCGGCGGCGTGCGCGCCCTGATGGCGCAAGGCGCGCTGGTGCTCACCGGCAAGGGCCACGAAGCCGAGCTGCGCCGGCTGGTGGAAGCGCCGCACACCAATCCGCCGGATGCACTGGCGCGCGCCATTGCCCAGGGCGCGGCAGTCGGAAGGGTGGAAGCCTTTACCGCAAGCGCGGAGATTGGCGAGGGCGACCAGCAACTGCAACTGTTCGAGGTGCGGGGCATTCCCCACGTCGAGCCGATGGTGCTGGCCTACGTGCCGGCCACGCACACCCTGTTCCAGAGCGATCTTTTCAATGGGGAGGTGACCATCGACGCCGCCGCGCTTTACCTGGCCATCGAAAAGCTGGGGCTGGAAGTGGACCAGATCGTGGGCGGACACGGCGGGGTGCTGCCCTACAGCGCGCTGGTGGCGGCCATCGAGGGCGCCGAACCCTAGGTCCGCAGGCGCGGATGCTGCCGCGGCGGCACGGCGATTCCGGATTCGCCGGGCATCCCGCGGGAATGAAGTGACGAAAATTGCGGCGTTCCTGCTGTGTGCGCGCAGCGAAACGATACGGAAACTGGCCTCAACCCCGCCGGGCACTATAAGATGGCGCCTTTGCGGGGCCGGCGCCGGGGGTCAACCGGATGCGCCCGGCCACGTTGAACGATTTACGATTGCAATCGGTTGGCCCGCGGGCCGGCTCTCCCTTGGTTTCGCGAGCGGTCAGAATTGATGTTACGTTCCACGAGTGTTGTCCTGCTCTCCCTGAGCACCCTGCTGTTTTCCCTGCCCAGTCAGGCCCAGACCGACACCCACACCTATGCCTGTGTGGTCACCAACATGGGCGAATTCTGCATGAAGTTCCTGCGCGATGACGCGCCGAACACCGTCAACAACTTTCTGAACTACGTCAATCGCGGCGCCTACAATGAGACATTCGTCCATAAGTCGTCGCCCGGTTACGCCATCGACGCCGGCGGCTACAAGCTCGATCCGCTGGGTGAGGCGATCCCCGAGGATCCGCCGGTAGCCAATGAATTCAAGGTATCGAACACCCGCGGTACCGTGGCCATGGTCAAGCTTCCCGATCAGCCGGACAGCGCCACCTCTCAGTGGTTCGTGAACCTGGCAGACAACTCCGCCACGCTCGACCTTCAGAATGGCGGCTCCACCGTGTTTGCCAAGGTCGTCAAGGGCATGGACCTGGTATCGGCCATCGGGCAGCTGTTGCTCGTGAATCTCGCCGAGGCGCTCGACAACGACGCTTTTGGCTCGCTGCCGGTGCGGTACAAGGATCCCGATGGCGTGAACCTGGATGACCTGGTGCAAATCATCGAGGTCTACACCACCGACGACGTCGACGAGGATGTGGACAATTCCGAAGCCGAAAAAGAACGCCTGTACGCCTGCACCGCCAATTGGATTGCCGACATATCTCCGCGTGAAGTCTGCATGGAGACCAACATGGGCAACATGTGCATGGATCTGATGCCCGAGGTGGCGTCCAAGACCGTGGCCAACTTCCTGCATTACGTCGCCGACGGCGATTATGACGGCACCTTCATCCACCGCAGCGTGGCCAGCGAACCGGGTGTGATACAGGGCGGTGGCATCCTGGCGTCGCCGCTGTTCGCAGCCGTGCCGGCGGATGCCGCGGTGGAAAATGAGTACAGCACTCCCAACTCCCGTGGCACGGTGGCCATGGCGAAAATAGGGGGCGACCCGGACAGCGCCACCAGCCAGTGGTTCATCAATACCACCGACAATAGCGATTCTCTCGGCGCGGACAACAACGGCGGTTTCAGCGTATTCGCCCGCGTGCGTGACGCCGACATGGGCGTGGTGGACCAGATCGCCGCGCTCGAGCGCTACAACCTGACCGAGTATTCCAGTGCTTTCGAAAC
>DATMFX010000414.1:0-6859 GCA_035555995.1 Hyphomicrobiales bacterium
CAAATGCGGGAAACGATCCAGCAGCTCGACCGCTATTCCCTGCTGTTCTACGTCAGCGCCAACGCCGTAAAAATCGGGCTGGACCGCATCTTCGACTGGTGGCCGCAGTATCCGGAAGGCATCACCAACTTCGCCGTGGGTTCCGGCACCGCCGCCGTCTTGCAGGCGCGCGGCTTAGGCGTGTACTACCCCAGTGAACGGATGACCAGCGAAGCGCTGCTGGAACTGCCGCAGCTGCAGCACGTGGCCGGCAAGCGCGCGTTGATCGTGCGTGGCGTGGGCGGGCGCGAAGTCATGGCACGTAGCTTGCGCGAACGCGGCTGCCAGGTGGATTACCTGGAGCTCTACCGGCGCATGCTGCCGCCTCATCCCCCCGAACACTTGGCAAGCATGCTGAGCGACACCTTTCCCGATGCGGTGGTGCTGAGCAGCGCGGATGCCATGGACAATCTGGTCACGCTGTTTGCGCCGCTTGGCGATCAATGGCGCACGCTGCCGCTCGTGGTCGCGTCCGAACGGTTGCGGCAACATGCGCTTTTGCTCGGATTTGCGGAGGTGCGCTGTCTCGAGAACGCAAGCGATGCCGCTATAATCGCTGGCCTGTGCGACTCCTTCGGGCAGGAGCCCTCCCATGTCTGAGCAACCTACACCCCCGGCTACGGACCCGACGCAGGATGCTGCGCCAATGCCATCGCCTGGTGCCGCGGCTGACAGCGATCAGCCCGATGCCGTGTCGCCGGCTGGCAACGGCCGGTCCGATACTGCAGTGCCCACAAGCGCCGGACGGCCCGATGCAGCACTGCAATCCACCACGAAGCCTGCCGATGCCAAAGCGCAGGGCGCCGCCGCCAAGCTCCGGCCCGCCAGTAAGCCGACCGGCAGCACGCCAAGCCGCGCCCCCCTCTATTTGCTTGCGCTGATCATACTGGCTGGCCTGGCGGCTCTCCTTTATCACGATGCGCAGCAACAAAAAGCCATCACCGCGCTGCACGACGATTATCTGCAACTGCAACAACAGCGCGATGCGCTCGATGCCCAGGTGGCCACGCTGCAGCAGGCGCGCGCCAGTCTGGAACAGAATCAGCAGGCGCTGCTCGATGCCGACCAGACCAGTCAAAGCACGCAATCACGTCGCTTCGAGTCGCTTGATCGCGAACTGGCGGCGCTACGCACCCGTATCGGCAGCGATACCGGCCAGACCGCCGATAGCACCTGGCGTCTCATGGAGGCGGAATCGCTGCTGCGCCTGGCGCAACAGCGTTTGCTGCTTGCCGGCGACGTGCGTCCCGCCCTTGGCCTCAGCCTGGCCGCCGACGAACTGCTGCGCCGCATCGACGACGGCGCGGTGTTCAACGTGCGCGAAGCATTGGGGCGCGACATTGCGGCGCTGCAAGGCGTGCGCGAAGTGGACATTCCCGGCCTTTACGCCCGCCTTGGCGGTGCCATCGCGCAGGTGGATACCCTGGCGGTGCAGCCCGAAGGCGATGCGCCCGATTTCCGCGTGCAGGCGCAGGAAGCCGGTGACGCATCCAGTTCCTGGTGGCGCGCGGCGCTTGCCGGTTTCGGCCAGTATTTCGTAGTGCGGCACGACGTGGACACGCCCGTTGCCCAGTTGACCTCCGAGCAGGCCTGGGTGGTCAAGGAGCAGGTGCAACTGCAACTGGAAGAAGCGCGCGTGGCGTTGCTGCGTGGGCAGGAAACTCTTTACCTCAGCGCATTGGAAGCGGCGAGCGCGGGTGTCGCACAGTGGCTGCAAGGCGAAGGCAAACCCGCATTGCTCAGCGAGCTGCAAGCACTGCACACCAGTGCAATGCGCACCGAGTTGCCCACGGCGGACGCCGGCCTGCAGGCATTGCGTGCCTTGCAGGAGCAGCGGGACGCCGCCCCATGACGCGCCTTTTCATCATCCTGCTGGTGGCGCTGGTATTGGGCGCCGCGCTTGCGCTGTTTCTGGCGGACGATCCCGGCTACGTGCAGGTGGTGTTCCACGGCTGGTCGCTGGAATCGACGCTGGGCGCGGTGCTGTTGCTGTTGATCGTCCTGCTGGTGCTGGTGATCGGCGGGATATGGCTGTTGCGCTTGTTCAATCCGCTCAAATTGTTCAGCCCAAAACTTTGGCAACGCTTGAGCGCGCGCCGCAACGCGGTGCAGGCCAGCAACGAAGGCTTGCGCCTGCTGCTGCTCGGCCACTGGCAGAACGCCTATAAACTGCTGGTGGAAAATGCCGAGCGGGTGGAAAACCCGATGGTCAATTATCTGGCAGCCGCCCTGGCTGCGCATGAACGCGGCGACAGGCTGGGCCGCAATTTTTGCCTGGAGCGCGCCGAAAAGCGCACCGAAGGCGACAACTACGGCATCCGTTCCCTGCGCGCCTGGTGCGAAGCGCGCGACGGTGAACTGGAAAACGCCATGGCGCAGTTGCTGGCGCTCAAGCGCTTGGTGCCCGACAGTCCCTTCATCCTGCGGCAGATCAAGGACTGCTGTTTGCGCCTTGGCGATTGGGAAGGGCTGGACGAGGTGCTGCCGCTACTGGAAAAGCATCAGGTGGTGCCGGCGGCGGAACTGGCGGAACTGCGCAACAGCGTGGCGCGCCATCATCTGTTGCGCGCGGGCACCGAAGGTATCGAGCCGCTGCGGCTGGCCTGGCAGGATATGTCAAAGGCGCAGAAGCAGGATCAGGATCTCGCCACGCTCTATTTGCAACAGTTGGTAAAAAACGAGGCGGACGTCGATGCCCAGGCCCTGTTGAGCCGCCAACTGAAACAGCATTGGGACAATGCCCTGGTGGCCAGCCTCGGCTACCTGCCAAGTGAAAACCCGCAACAATTGCTGTTGATCCTGGAAGAGCAATTGAAAAGCCGTCCGAACAATCCCGTGCTGCTGCTCACGCTTGGGCGCGTGTGTCTGCGCAATCAACTGTGGGAAAAGGCGCGGGAGTATTTCGAACACGCGCTGCGCATGTCCGATTCCGGGCAGCTGACCGCCGAGATCAGCGGCGAACTGGCGCGTCTGGCGCTGCACCAGGGCGAGGGCGCGCTTGCGCTGGAACACTATCAATGCGCCATGCAACTCCTGCCCCACGCCTTGCCCGACCTGCCGTTGCCGGCGCGTGGCAGATGAGGCCTTGTCCATGAATCTGTCGAAACACGCGCTGCTGTGGCTGTTGGCGTTGGTTTCGCTGCTCGATGGCGCTGTCCAGCAATTGACGGCGCCGGGCACGTTGTTCAGCGTCAGTGGCGCGCTGTTCCTGGTGCCGGAAACCCTGCTGGTGTTCCTGTGGTATTGCCGCGATACCAGTGAGCGCGGGCTGCGCCGCCGGCCATCGATGAACGCCGCGGTTATCCTGTTGCCGCTGGTGGCATTGCCCTATCATTTTTTCCGCACGCGCGGTTTTGCCCAGGGCCTGAAGCCGGTCGGCGGTTTCGTTGCCTGCCTGCTTGGCTATCTGCTGCTCATGGACCTTGGCGCGTACGCGGCGTATTTCGTCCTGCAAAACTGAATAGCAAGCGAGGGATTGTCATGAAACCACGCATCACCGTCCTCACCCTGGGTGTCGATGACCTGGACGCTTCCCTGCGCTTCTATCGCGAGGGCCTGGGCTTTGCTACGGAAGGTATCGTGGGCACCGAATTCGAACACGGCGCGGTGGTGTTCATTCAACTGCAGCCGGGTTTGCGCCTGGCGCTGTGGCCGCGCAAAAGCATCGCGCATGACACGGGGCTTGCGGTTGGTCCTGCCAGCAGCACGGAACTGACGCTTGGACACAACGTGGCGTCACGCAAGGAGGTCGATACGGTGATGGCCAGGGTGGCGCTTGCCGGCGCGCATATCGTCAAGCCGGCGCACGATACCTTCTGGGGCGGTTATTCCGGCTATTTCCAGGATCCCGATGGGCATCTGTGGGAGGTGGTGTGGAATCCGCAGTGGCAGGAAGAAGCGGAAATGGTCGCGGAACCTGACGATACGGCGGTGCGCACCGCACTGTGGCGGGCGCTGCATGTATTGGCGGATCCACCGCCGCATGTATTGCGCGATGAAGTCGGCATGCATCTGGTGGCACCGCCCGCGAACTGGGCCGAGCGGCCCGACATGAGCGAGTTCACCAAACCTTTCCGTGCCTCCATCCTGGCGCGGGCACGCTTCGTCGAAGACCTGGTATTGGAACAATTGGCACAGGGCGACGCGCAGTACGTCATTCTCGGCGCGGGTCTCGATACCTTCGTGCAACGCCATTCCCAACTCGGTACGCGGCTGCAAGTGTTCGAGATCGACAAGCCGGGCCCACAGGCGTGGAAGCGCAAGCGTTTGCTCGAGCTTGGCCTCGGCGTTTCACCCGCGTTGCATCTGGTGCCGGTGGATTTCGAGGCCGGCGCCGATTGGTGGAAGCAGCTGGCGGCGGCGGGCTTCGATGCTTCGCGGCCGGCAGTGGTGGCGTCCCTTGGGGTCAGCATGTACCTGACCCAGGAAGCGATCGTGGCTACCCTGCGCCAGGTGGCGGCGCTTCCTCCAGGATCCACGTTCGTCATGTCGTTCATGTTGCCGATCGAGCGGCTGGATTCTGCAATACGCCCCGGGGTGGAACGCGCCGCGGCGGGTGCGCGCGCCAACGGCACGCCTTTCGTCAGTTTTTTCATGCCGGAGGAGATACTGGCGCTGGCGCGCACCGCCGGCTTCAAGGAATTCCGCCACGTGCCTTCCGGCGTGCTGGCACAGCGCTATTTTGCCGACAGAAGCGATGGCCTGCGTCCGCCGGACAATGCGGAGGAGCTGTTGGTGGCGCGAACTTGATGAGTCACATTATTCCTTGCGGCAGGTAACTCTCCGCGTAGGGACAAGCGCGGCAGTTTTCGAGATATTGTAGAGAAGGAGTTCCCATGCGCGTTCATGTTCTGCAGCACGTTCCGTTCGAAGGGCTGGGCAGTATCGAGCCCTGGCTGCGAGCCCGCCATGCAACCGTCACGACCACGTGCTTTTTCGAAGCCTCCGCCACACTTCCAGCCTTGAGCGAATTCGACGTGCTGGTGGCGCTTGGTGGGCCGATGAGCGTCAACGACGAAGCGGAGCTGCCCTGGCTGCGTGAGGAAAAACGTTTCGTCAGGGAAGCGGTGCAAGCGGAAAAAGCGGTGCTTGGTATTTGCCTCGGTGCCCAGCTGATTGCCGCTGCGCTTGGCGCGCGCGTGTATCCCGGGCCCGAGCGTGAAATCGGCTGGTTTCCGATACAGGCACGTGAGCATGGGAAGCATACTTTCAAGTTTCCCGAGCAGATACAGGCCTTTCACTGGCACGGCGAAACTTTCGACCTGCCGCCCGGCGCCGTCCATCTTGCGCGCAGCGAGGCATGTGTCCATCAAGCGTTTCAAATTGGCACACGCACGCTTGGCCTGCAGTTCCATCTGGAAACCACGCCACAAAGCGCGGACGCCATCATCACGCACTGCCGCCACGAACTGACGCCGGATCGCTACGTGCAAAGCGAAGCGCAATTGCGCGCCGCGCCCGCGCCGCGCTATGCCGAGATCAACGGTTTGATGGATGCGGTGCTCGCTTACCTCACGCGAAATACGGTGTAGAACAATGGAGGGTGTTGGTGAGAAACCTGCCGCCGGTGTGATTCCCGAAAAGACTACCTTGGAAGCATATGCTGCTGAGGAGAACGGCTGATGCCGCCCTTCAGCCGAGTGCGCTCCGCGCTGCGCTATCTCGCACACGCCGATCCGTTCTACAAATGGCGGGTACATCGCGCGTCGTGCCCGAATTGCAAGGGCAACTTCTTTCTATCGCTACGCGCCGATCCATTCATGACGCGTTGCCTGTCCTGCCTGGCAAACGCCACCAACCTTTCCCTGATTCCTGTCATCCAACAGCACAGCGAGCACTGTCGTGTGGAAACAGCCTGGGAAATGTCCACCTACGGCGCCACGCTCGCCTATCTCAAAAGGCAGGTGCCACGAGTCTACGAAAGCGAATTCTTTCCCGGCATTGAACCCGGCCACCAGGTCAACGGAATTCTCAACCAGGACGTACAGAACACATCCTTTGCGGATGATACCCTCGACCTGATCACGTCCAATCAAGTATTCGAGCACGTGGAGGACGACGTGAAAGGCTTCCGTGAATGTCACCGCATCCTTAAACCCGGCGGCGCACTGATCTGCAGCCTGCCCCTGTACGATCTCCCCGCCACGCAGCAGCTTGCACGGATAAGCCATGGCAAAATCGAACACCTCGCCCCACCCGAATATCACGACAGCCGCCGAGGCGGTCCAGGCTCCGCCCTATGCTTCTGGCGCCACAGCTTCCACGACATCATCGCGCGCGTCGCCAGCGTGGGATTTTCCGCAAAACTCATCGACGTTCGCTTGCCCGCCACCTCACCAGAGCCTACGCTCGTGGTGTATGCGCGCAAGCCAGTCGTGTCGTCGCCTTGAAGTCATGTTTAAGGGGTTGAGACGCTAGCTCGTTTTCGAGAGGAGTCTGTATGGCCGTTCAAGTACTTCCCATCATCAGGGCTGTGGCGCCTTATCTCGCGCAGGTTGCCACCGCGGCGCTGCCGCACTTTACTTCCAAGCCGTCGGGCGTGGCCAGGGAGGATCCCGTGATCGCCAGGCAGATCGAGGAGTTGCAGGCGGCGGCCAGGCAGAATGCCGAGTCCATTCACACGCTGGCGGAGAAGCTGCAGCAGGCTATCGCAGGCATCGAACAAGCGGCGAATGAGGCGAAAAAGGAAATCAACACCTACAGAACGCTATTGTTCGTTTCCCTGGCGCTTTCCGCTGCCTCCATGCTGCTCAACGTTCTATTGCTCGCGCAGCGCGGCATTGGGGGGTGAGCCATGCCGGATACTGGTGAAATAGCGCTG
>DATMFX010000415.1:0-6523 GCA_035555995.1 Hyphomicrobiales bacterium
GCCAGTACAGCGCGTTGGTCAGGCGGCGGCCGTTTGGAAACCGATCGATATAGGACTGGAAACCGTCGATGGCCTGCACGTATTTGTTTTCTTCGAGCAGCATGTTCAGCGCGTACCGGTACTGTTCCTCCTCGTCGAGGATCAGCGGCTGTGCGCCGCCACCGCTTGCGCCGGCAGCAGTTCCTGCGCCGCCGTTATTTGAACCGGCTGGTGCAGGGGGATTACGGCTGCCGGGCGGCAGGGCATCCGCAGTGCCCAGGAAATCAGCATCGCCCGCCGATGCCGGCGGCGCGCCAAATGGCGGATTCCCCGCTGCGCCCGGAGCGGATTGCGGCGGCGCGGTGCCGCCCGGTGAAAATGGTTGCTGGGCACCACCGCTCAGCGTCACTTCGCTCAGGCGGCGGTCGATGTCGATGTAGCGGTCGCGCGATTCGGTCTGCAGGCGCTGCAACTGATAGCCCTGTTCTTCCACCAGCCCGCGCAGCGTCTGCACTTCACTCTGCAGTTCCTGCAGCTGGTTGTACAAGTTGACCACCAGTTCGTTGCCGGCTTCGCCCCCCGCCGGCTGGGCGGAGGCCGTCGCTACCCACAGCAGTAGCAAGGCAGAAACTGTAGTACGCATGGCTCGATCCCCTTCCGGATAATGAAACTGCCCAAATAATTAAGCCGGGCAAGCCCGGCTCAATTGGTATCTGCAACCAGGTTGCCCTGGCACGGATAGTGCAACCAGACGCGCGGCTTTTCAACCGGAAGGCTGAAAAACCGCGCGCTTGGTTTTATTTCATTTCGACGCGACGGTTCTTGGTGTAGGCCGCTTCGGTGGTGCCGGTGTCAGCCGGACGCTCTTCGCCATAGCTGATGGTTTCCATCTGCGTGGCGGATACGCCCTGCACCTGCAGGTAACGCTCTACGGCCTGGGCACGACGTTCGCCCAACGCCAAGTTGTATTCGCGGGTTCCGCGCTCATCGGCATGACCTTCCAGACGGATGCGACGGTTCGGATTGGCCTTCAGTTCGGCAGCGTGATACACCAGAGCATCGCGGTCTTCAGGCCTCAGCTCCGACTTGTCGAACTCGAAATAAAAGATGGTTTTGGCCAATGCCGCCTGTCTGCGCAATTCTTCCTGGGACAGAGCGCCGCTGTTGCCGGCTCCCTGCGTGGATGCGCTCGGCGCGGTGGTGGGGGCGGTGTCGGTACCATCGGTATCAGTGGACGAACAGGCAACCATCATCACTGACAGCAATGCAGCTACACCAAGTTTAATGACGTTATTTTGCATACAAACTCCTCGTGTTTACTATGCTTGGGCAAAAACTGCGCTATTCTCGTTGGTTTCATACAACCTCACAAGTGGGTTCCTCCCTTTTTTGGAACTTTTTTTCGCTTCGGTTGTCTAAACGCCCCTCTCAATCCAGGAAGGGCGACCAAGCCGGTTCACGCACATCTCCCGCGTCGACCGGAAGCTGGTATTTCACCCGTCCATCGATGGACACCGCATTGAGAATGCCTCGTCCGCCAGCCTTCGATGCATACATGATCATGCTGGCGTTGGGCGCAATTGTAGGCGATTCGTCCAATGAGGTCTCCGTCAGCACCCTGATGGTGCCCCGGTCCAGGTTCTGCACAGCCAGATGGAATTCGTCGCGTGTATCATAACGGTGAATCATGACCAAATTCTGACCGTCCGGTAGCAACATTGGCTTCGAGTTGTAAGTTCCTTCGAAAGTTACCCGCTCGGTCCAGCCGGTATCCAGCGTGACCTGGTACACCTGCGGCCGGTTGGCGCCGCCCTGCTCCGAGGTATAGAGAATGGAACGGCCGTCCGGCGCCCAGCTCGGCTCGGTATCCACGGCAAAGTGCGTGGTGACCTTGCGCAGGTCGCGCGTGCGCAGATCCATGACGTAGATGTCGGGGTTGCCGTCCTTGGACAGCACCATGGCCATGCGGTTGCCGTCCGGCGAGAACACCGGCGAGCTGTTCAGGCCGGGGAAGTTGGTGATCTGCTCGCGTTCGCCGCTGCTGAGGTTCTGTATATAGATGCGCGGGCGCGTCGATTCGAAGCTGACGTAGGCGATGCGGCTGGCATCGGGCGACCAGGACGGCGACATGATCGGTTCGCTCGACTCCAGCAGCACCTGCGGGCGGGCGCCGTCGGCGTCGGACAGGTTCAGCTGGTAGTTGGTGCGGTTGGCGTCCAGGCGCTGCGAGGTAATGTAGAGAATCTTGGTGGAGAACGCACCGCGCACGCCGGTCACCTGTTCGTACACCACGTCGCTGATCTGGTGCGCAATGTCGCGCAGCTGCGCAGCGGAACCGCTGATCACCTCGCCCACCATGCGGGCTTCGCGGCGGGTGTCGAACAGTTCGTACTGCACCTGGTACAGGTCGCTGCCGTCGGAGCGCAGTATCCGGCCCACCAGCAGGTAGTCCGCGCCGAGGAAGCGCCAGTCGCGGAAGAACACTTCGCTCTGTTCGTGCGGCGTGCTCAGCATGTTCTGCTCGGGAATCGGCGAAAACTGGCCGCTGTTGCGCAGATCATTGCCCATGATGTCGGTGATGCTTTCTGGCAGCACGCCGAAACCCTGCCAGTCGAACGGGACGACGGCGATGGGCACCGGGTTGTCGACACCCTGGGTGATCTGAATGGAAAGCTGTTGCGCACTGGCAAGGGAGCCCAGCAGCAAACTGACGAGCAGCAGGCCTTTCAGGCAGGTTCTGATCATCGTAACAAGTCCTCAGGTCTGAAAATCAAGGAAAAGACGCGGAAGTTGCGTTCGTAGACGGCGTTCGGCAGCTCGCGCAGTTCGGGCAGGCTGCCCACGCGCGTGATCGCCTGTTCCACCGAGCGGTCGAAAGCCGGATTGCCGCTGCTTTGGGTGATGTTCTTGGAAATGATGTCGCCCACCGGCGTGGTACGGATTTCCACTACCGCCATCATGCCGTTGCGGGCACCGGGCGGAATCACCCAGTTGCGCGAAATCAGATCGTGGATCAGCGCCGCATACTGCGACACCAGATCCTGCTGCACCGCGGCGGCTTCGTCCGCCGCCTGTGCCGCGGCCTGCTGCTGGCGCTGCTGCTCGGCCTGGCGTTGCCGTTCGGTTTCAGCCTGGCGTTGGCGTTCCGCTTCGGCGACACGCTGACGCTCGGCTTCCGCCTGCTGCTGGCGCTCCGCCTCCGCCTGTTTCTGACGCTCGGCCTCGGCCACGCGCTGGCGTTCAGCTGTCGCCTGCTTCTGGCGCTCCGCCTCCGCCTGCTTCTGACGCTCGGCTTCGGCCACGCGCTGGCGTTCCGTTTCTGCCTGTTTCTGGCGTTCGGCTTCGGCGGCGCGCTGGCGTTCACGTTCGCGCTGCTGCGCCTGCTGTTGTTGCTGCAACAATTGCAATTCCTCCAGGCGCCGCACCCGCTGCGGGTTTTCCTTGATGACCGACGCCGTGATGTAGGTGGGCGTTTCCAATCTGACGAACTGGTCCGCCTGTGCCTGCTTGTAATAGATGAACAGCAACAGCCCGCCGTGCAGCAGCAGGCTGAACAGCACTCCCGGCGGATAACCCTCGCGTTTGAGCAGCCAGTACCAGTACGTCATGACCGGTCAATTCCCCTGCGCGGCGGGCTGGGTGATCAGGCGTACCCCCGGCGCGCCGGCGCCTTCCAGAGTCGACAACAGCGACGTCACCACTCCGTAGTTGATGGAGGCATCGGCTTCCAGAAACACCGGCACTGCCGGGTTCTGCGCCATGATCTTGCCCACCATCTCGCCGATCTGCTCGAGCGGCACCGGCGTGGGATCGTCGGCGGAACTTTCACCGAGGCTGACGAAATATTCGCCATCGGCGTTGATGGATACCACCAGCGTTTCTTCATCGCTGTCCGGCGCAACTTCCGCGTTGGCCTGCGGCAGATCCACCTTGATGCCCTGGGTGATCAGGGGCGTGGTGACCATGAACACGATCAGCAGCACCAGCATCACGTCGATCATCGGAACAACGTTGATTTCCGCCATGACCTTGCGTTTTTTCTGACGACCGACTTCCATAGCAGCGATTCCTAGTTACGTTTGCTGTGGGCCTGCCGGTGCAGGATCGAGGAAAATTCATCCACGAAGGTATGGTAGCTGTGAATCACCGAATCCACCTTCGAAGAGTAACGGTTGTAGGCCAAAACCGCCGGAATCGCCGCAAACAAACCAATCGCGGTGGCGATCAGCGCCTCGGCGATGCCCGGCGCCACCACCGCCAGCGACGGCTGGCTGACGCTGGCCAGGCCCATGAACGCATGCATGATGCCCCACACCGTACCGAATAGACCGATATAAGGCGAAACCGATGCCACCGTGGCCAAAAACGGCAGATGTTTTTCCAGCACCTTCTCTTCGCGTGCCATGGCCACGCGCATGGCGCGCTGGGCGCCTTCCATCACCGCGTCGGAATCCATCCCCGGCTGCTGCCGCAGGCGGGTGAATTCCTTGAAGCCGGCGCGAAACAGGTTTTCCAGGCCGATCACCGCCGTGCTGCCCTTCTGCCGGTTGGTGCCGTCGCGGAACAGCTGGCTCAGATCCATGCCGGACCAGAAGCGTTTTTCGAAGCCGCCCACTTCCAGCTCGGCATCCTTGATCACCAATCCCTTCTGGACGATGACCACCCAGGATGCCGCCGACAGCAGCAGGAGCCCCAACATGACCAGCTGCACCACAAAGGTGGCGCCGGCGATCAGACTCCAGACGTTCATTTCGTTCATGTATGCCCCATTTTGATGCTGAATGATTAATCCTGTGTGAACAGATCGCGATCCTTGTCGCCCGCGCCCGTGGGCAACCCGAAATGCCGGTAGGCATATTGGGTGGCCACCCGTCCACGCGGCGTGCGCTGGATGAAGCCCTGCTGGATGAGGTACGGTTCGAGCACGTCCTCGATGGTGCCGCGCTCCTCGCTCAGCGCCGCCGCCAGACTCTCCGCGCCCACCGGACCGCCGTCGAATTTCTCGATGATGGTCATCAACAGGCGCCGGTCCATATGATCGAAACCATTGCGATCCACGCTGAGCATGTCCAGCGCCTCGCAGGCCATCTGCGCCGTGACCACGCCCCGCCCCTTCACCTCGCAGTAGTCGCGCACGCGCCGCAACAAACGGTTGGCGATACGCGGCGTACCCCGCGCGCGGCGGGCGATCTCGAGCGCGCCGCCATCATCGCACGGGGTTTTGAGAATGGCTGCCGCGCGGCTCACGATCCGCGTCAACTGTTCGACCGTATAGAACTCCAACCGTTGCACGATGCCGAAGCGATCGCGCAGCGGCGAAGTCAACAAGCCCGCGCGCGTGGTGGCGCCCACCAGCGTGAAGGGCGGCAGGTCCAGCTTGAGCGAGCGCGCCGCCGGCCCTTCGCCGATCATCAGGTCGAGCTGGTAATCCTCCATGGCCGGATAGAGTATCTCCTCTATTACCGGGCTCATGCGGTGGATCTCGTCGATGAACAGTACGTCGCCTGCTTCCAGGCTGGTGAGGATGGCGGCCAGATCGCCCGCCTTTTCCAGCACCGGCCCCGAGGTGGTCTTGAGCGACACGCCCATTTCGTTGGCGATGATGTGCGACAGCGTGGTCTTGCCCAGGCCGGGCGGGCCGAAGATCAGGATGTGGTCGAGCGATTCGCCGCGTTTGCGGGCGGCGCTGATGAAAATGTCCATCTGCGCCTTGACCGTATCCTGCCCAATGTAATCGGCCAGGCGCGTGGGCCGGATGGCACGATCGTGCCCCAGTTCGGCGACGCTGCCGTCGGCGCTGATGAGACGGTCCGGTTCGTGCATGATGTCAGGTTCGGTTCAGTTGCTGGTTTCGTGGGTCTTAGACATGCGCCTTGCTCAGTTCGCGCAGCGCCTGGCGTATCAAGAGTTCGGTGGTCGGCTCCTCGCCGTCCTCTTCCAGACGGCTCGAGAGCTGCACCAGCACGCGGGCGGCTTCCTGCGGCTTGTAGCCCAGGCCGACCAGCGCCGTTTCCGCTTCCTGCTGGCGATCCGCGCGCCGCGGCGTTGCCGCCACGGGAACCACGGCCGGGCCTTCGCCGTGTTCCAGCGTCCAATGCTTGAGCCGGTCGCGCAGTTCCACCACCAGCCGTTCCGCCGTCTTGCGGCCGATGCCGGGCAGCTTCACCAGGGCATTGAGGTCGTTGCGCATCACGCAGCCCACCAGCGCCTGGCTGTCCAGCGCCGACAATAGCCCCAGCGCCAGTTTCGGCCCCACGCCGTTGACCTTGATCAGCACGCGGAACAGTTCACGCTCGCGCTGCTCCACGAAACCATACAGATGGTGCGCGTCCTCGCGGATGGAAAGATGGGTGTGCAGCACCAGCGGACTGCCGGCGGCGGGCAGGGTCAGCAACACGGAGGCCGGCACTTCGACCTCGTAACCCACGCCAGCCACGTCGAGCAGCACGGTTTGCTCATCTCTGGAAAGCAGAAAGCCCTGTAAACGTCCGATCATGCGGCCACTTCAATCACGTTCAGTCACGGTTAGCGAACCAGCCGGCCG
>DATMFX010000416.1:0-11297 GCA_035555995.1 Hyphomicrobiales bacterium
GTCAGCATGCCGGTATCGCGCTGAATCTGCTGATAGGTGGGCGCCGAATAGGAGGCGGTGAAGGCGGAAGGATCCTGGGCCTTGCCTGCTGGAACCACCGCCAGCGCGGCGGCACCGCCGGCTGCGCCTTTGAGAAAGTGGCGGCGACCCACCTTGGGTGTATCGCCATCCACACCGTGCCTGTTCTTGTCCTCGTTCATGATTGCCCCCTCTGGAAATCGAGTTTGTTGATGGTCATGTAGAACCTGAGCGGTAGCGCTTTCTTTCGTGCACGAGCCTTCCCTGCGTGAATCCATGCCTCCGAAATGCCGAGGAATCGCGGCGTGCGACCTCCTTGCACACGCAGCCATCCACCGGACAGTCAGCCGGGTTTCTCCACTGAAAATTTCGGTGCAGGTCACAAAAAATATGTTGACTTTTGTCTTTTGTCAATATTTGATCGCTATACGAACGTTCGCATAGCGATCAAATGCGCGGTCGTCATACAAACGGCCTGAATTGCCGGCTTCGAAAAAGCTCTGGCCGTTGAACAAAAAAACCAGTGTAGGGAGGGGGAATGAGCTTTAAATCGATATCTAGCAACAGCTTCGTGCTGCAAGGCAGGGAGGTGAGGTTTCGGCGCAACCGTCTCCGCAAGGCCGTGGGGGCTTCCATGATGGGGATGCTTCTGAGCGGTCCTGCGGTGGCACAGGATGTGGTCGAGGAAGTGCAGGTTACCGGTTCCCGCATCGTGCGGCCGGGGCTGACTTCTCCGGTGCCGATCACCGCGATGTCCGCCGATGAACTCAACAACATATCGCCGGGCAACCTGTCCCAGGCGTTGCAGCAGGTGCCGCAGTTTCTGGACAACTCGGTTGCGCAAAACCGCGGCAACTATCTCGGCCCCGGTGGCCAAGCGTTCCTGAACATTCGAGGAATGGGCTTCCCCAGAACCCTGGTGCTGCTCAACGGCCGGCGTGTCGCGCCGTCCGACCGTCAGGGTGCCGTGGACGTCAACCTGTTTCCCGATGCGATGATCAGCCGCGTGGACGTGGTCACCGGCGGTGCGTCCGCCGCCTACGGTGCCGATGCCCTGGCGGGCGCGGCCAACTTTCTGCTCGATACGGGATTCACGGGATTCAAGGCGTCCGTGCAAGGCGGGATGACGGAGTACCACGACGGGGAAGCGTGGGAAGGTTCCGTTGCCGGCGGTATGCCCGTGGGCGATAAGCTGCATGTTATCGCCTCGCTGGAGGCCTACCACAACAACGACATCCGTGGGCAGGTCGCCGGGCTGGATGAGCGTAGCTGGATGAAGCGCTGGGGGTGGGTGAACAATCCGCAATGGCGTGCCAGCGATCCACCCGGCGCCAATCCACAGCGGCTCACGTTGCCATACGTGCATTCGACCAGTTTCACTGCCGGCGGCAAGATCAACCAGCCCGGATTCTCGTACAACAATCACACGTTCATCGGCGATGGAACGCAAACGCGGGTTTTTGTCCCGGGGGAAATTGCTGGAGGCGGCTCTACTTCCGGCGGTCCGGAGTATGGCATTGCCGACTTGGGCCAGCGGGAAAACCTTGAATCGGAAGTGGCGCGCCAGAACCTGTTTTTCAATGCCGACTACCAGCTCAACGACAGTACCGTGGTGAACTTCCAGGTTATCGCTGGGAAGAACCAGGCTTACTCGCACAAGCTCAACGGTGGGCTGGGGCCCAGCATGATGGGCATCTGGGCAGGGACCATTTTCGCGGACAACGCCTTTCTGCCCGACGACATTCGCCAGGCGATGCTCGACGAAGGCCTGGGCTCCTTCAAGATGGAAAAAGGCGGGATGCTGGTGGGGCGTCACAATTTTCAGGACGATCACACCGACGGTACCGAAATGTTCCAGCATATGTTTCTGTTCGGTATCGACAAGGACCTGGACAACGGTTGGAATTTCAACAGCTACTACCAACGCGGCCGCAGCCACAAGCACATGGTGCTGGACAACCAGCTTCGCGTGGATCGCTGGTTCCTCGCCCAGGATGCCGTCAGGCACCCGGATACGGGGGAAATCGTGTGCAGGGTGAAGCTGTTCAATCCCACGCGCGAACAATTGGCGGAATCCGTCAAGGATCACCTTTCCCCCTCACCCCAGGGGCCGGTGCATATCGCGTCCCCGGTGGGCCTGGACAATACCATCGAAGATTGCGTGCCGTTGAACATCTTCGGGTGGGGGAACGTGTCGGAGGAAGCCCAGCGTTATGTCGTCAATGACAAGTGGGGGGATTCCTTCGTCTATCAGGATTTTGCCGAAGCCGTACTCAGCGGCAGCCTGTTTGAAAACCGCCGCGCCGGGGAAATCGGCTTCTCGGTGGGCGCCACGTATAGAAGACAGGATATGCAGCAGACCGCCTATCCGCTGGAGGTCGAGGCGCTGGGACCGCCGCTCAATCGCCCCGAGCTGGGTATACAAGGCATTCCCGCGGGCTTCACCGGTGGCTCGCCCAACCTGAACCAGTTTTCCCACATCACCTCTTTCGACGGCGAGTTCAATGTCAAGGAAGTGTTTGGAGAGGTGCTGGTGCCGCTGTACAGCGCGGGACCGCGGCAGATCGACCTCAGCCTGGCGGCCAGGTACTCGGATTACTCGCTGTCCGGTGGCGTGACCACCTGGAAGACCGGGGTCGATTTCCAGGTAACCGACGATTTGCGGTTGCGGGCCACGTTGTCGAAGGACGTGCGGGAAGCCACGTTTGCGGAACGCTTCGACAAGAATGGGGGCGGAACGTCGATTTTTGACCCGCAGTTCAATGGGGAGCAATTTTCGATTTCCATCGCCTCCGGCGGCAATCCCAACGTAAGACCTGAAGAAGCGGACACTTACGTGGTAGGTTTCGTTTACCAACCTTCGTGGCTTGGCGGTTTTGCGTTGTCGGCGGACTACTATGACATCGACCTCACCGGCGCTATAGGCACACTCGGCTACCAGCGAATCGTGGATGACTGCTATGCCGGAAATGCGGAGCTGTGTGCGCAGGTCGACAGGAACCCGGTCACCAATCAGATAACGCGCGTGGAAGACTATTTCACCAACATCGATTCCGCCGCATCGCGGGGGGTGGATCTGGAAATGTCCTATCGTCCTGACGTGAACTTCTTCAGCAACACCGATGAGAGCCTGTCGCTGCGCTTTCTTGCCAGTTATTTGGCGGAGAATTCAAATACGCCCTCGCAAGGCAGGAAGACCGACTTCGCCGGTTCGAACAACCTGCCCGAGTACAGCACCACGGCCACGCTCAACTACGGCCTGGGGCCCTGGGAGCTGTTCCTGCAGCATCGTTTCATCGACAGCGTCAAGCGCAATCCCAACTGGGTGGAAGGGGTCGATGTCGATAGCAACAAGCTGGAAGCGGTGCGGTGGGTGAACATGCGCCTGGGTTATACGCACACGGACAATGGCGGCACGGCGTATGAGTTCTTCGGCAACATCACCAATCTGCTCGGCGACGACCCGCCGCCTTATCCCACCGCGATAGGGCGTGGTATTCCCGGCGGCATCTCGCCGATGCACCAGGTGTTGGGCGTAGGCCGCCGGTTTACCGTTGGTGTGAATGTAACGTTCTAAGAAGGGAGGTCTTCCCGCCGGTCATCGGCGGGAAGACGTTTTACCAAGAAGATGGTTGTAGGTTTCAAATGAAATTCATGCAATACCTTTGGCTGAGCCTGGGTGCCTGTCTGGTACAGGTAGTGCAGGCGCAGCCTGAGCGTTTCGAGGTCAGTGAATTGGCCGGTGGCGTCTATCTGGTTTCGGGGCCGCAGGGAAACACCCTGGCGGCGCGCGATGGCGAGGGTGTCGTGCTCGTCAACGGCGTCGCCGCGGCTTATGCGGACCCGTTCGTGAACGAGGTCCTGGCGCAAACGGGCGCCACCCGGATCGACAGCCTGGTGCTCAGCAACTGGCATCCTGAATTCACCGGCCTGAACGAGCGTCTCGGCCGTCAGGCGATACCGATAATCGCCCATGAAAATACCCGGCAATGGCTCGGGGCCACGATATGGGAAGACGGCGACCATGTGGTGCATGCGCCGGTAGTGGCGCAAGCGCTGCCGTCCGTGGTCTTCGACGACCAGCTGGCGCTTCCCTGGAGTAGCGGCACGCTGCTTCTGAAGTCGGCATCGGGCGCCTATACCGACGGCGACCTCATCGCCTACTTCAAAGAGGCGAACGTCCTCTATGCGGGGCCGGTAGTGAGGGCGGACAGATGGACCGTCATCGATCGCGTCAGCAACGGTTTCGTCGGCGCGCAGATAGAGGCGTATGACGCGATCATGGAGCTGGCGGATGACGATACCAGGATCGTTCCCTATACCGGGAAGGTGTTGTCCAAGGCGGAATTCGCCGCGATGCGTGATGCGTACCGGGAATTGTTCGAGCAACTGGTCATCTTGTTGCGCCAGAGCAAGGGCGCGCAGGAAGTCATCGCGGCGAATCCGGGGGATCATTTCCCGCAATGGAGCAACAAGGCCGAATACCTGAAGACCAGTTTCCAGAGCTTTTACGGACATTTGCGCGAGACCGAATATGTAGGAGTCATGCCATGATGGGATTCCATAAGTACAGCCTGCTGGCCGCTGCGATGCTGTTCCAAGGGGCATTGGCAGCAGAACAGGGATCGATGGCTTTTCTCGATAAGTATTGTGTCGGTTGCCACAATGCGGAGGACTGGGCGGGTAGCCTGGCATTCGATCTGCTGGACCAGAATCAATTGACGGATCACCTGGATGTCTGGGAAGAGGTGGTCAAGAAACTGCGAGGCGATCTGATGCCTCCCGTAGGCCAGGCGGAGCGGCCTCCGGCCGATGAGAAACGCTCGTTCATCGTGTCGCTGGAAGACCGCCTCGATGCGTTGCTGGTGCAGGAGCCCTTCGTCGGCAAGGTGCCGGCGCTACGGCGGCTCAATCGTAAGGAGTATGCCAACGCGATCCGCGACATGTTTGGCATCAGCATCGACCCCGCGCTGTACCTCCCTCCCGACCCCACGGTGGAAGGGTTCGACAACGTTGGGGAAGCATTGCGGATTTCCCCGGTGTTTCTCGAACAATCCATCAACAGCGCACGCAATATCGTGGCGAGGGCAGTCGGCAACCGCGTGCCGCGGGCCGGCGGCACGGTGTATCGCGCGGAACCCGGTAGCCAGTACGCGCATGTGCACGGCGCACCGCTGGGCACGCGCGGCGGCGTCGTGGCGGACCACAACTTCCCCGCGGATGGGGAATACGTGCTCAATATCGGCGATATGGCACGTGCGGTATGGGTGTTCAATCAGGAATTCACCCATACCTTGATCGCCACCTATGATGGCGAACGGTTCTTCGAGTTGGACATCGCCGGCGGCGACGATCTCAAGGCCATCGATCAATTGGGCGACGTGGCGGTCGATGCGATAAATGCCCGCCTGAAGAGTATCCCGTTTCACGCCGAGGCCGGCATGCACCGCCTTGCGGTGACATTCGTCCATCGGTCATTCGCCGAGTATGAAGGCGACCTGCAGCCCATGATTCCGGGAGAAGCGCAAACGGTGCTCCCCCTGGGATTGTTCGAGGTACAGGGCCCGTTCGAGGGCACCGGCGCCAGTGATACGCCGGCGCGACAGATGATCTTCAGCTGCTATCCGGAACGGGCAGATCAACAGGCCGCCTGTGCGGCCGAGATCATTGGCCGCTTTGCCAGAAAAGCCTATCGCGGTGAGGTTGCCGAAGCGGATATCGCACTGCTCATGCAGGATTTCCAGGCCGGCAGCGCTGGCGGCGATTTCGAGGAAGGCGTGCGCCGGGCGCTGACCGCGCTCATTGCAAGTCCCAAGTTTCTGTTCCGGCAGGAAAGCGTGCCGGCCGATGCCGCGCCGGGCACCGTCCATGCCCTGAAGCCATTGGAACTTGCCTCCCGGCTGTCTTTCTTTCTTTGGAGCAGTATTCCCGACGAACGCCTGCTGGAACTGGCGGAATCGGGGCAGTTGCTCGAGCCCGCCGTGCTCGAGGATGAACTGCGCCGCATGCTTGCGGATCCACGGGCGGAGAATCTGGCGCAGAACTTCGCCTATCAATGGCTGAACCTGGGCGCCATGGATGACATCGTGCCGGACCCGGTGTTGTTTGCCGACGTCGATCCAGGAATCCGCGAACTTTTCAAACGCGAGGCGTTGTTGTTCATCGCCGATATCTTCCTGAGCGATAGCGGCGTCGCCGATCTGCTGGATTCGCCGGATACGTTCTTAAATGAACGGTTGGCTTTGCACTATGGGCTGAACAACGTCAAGGGCGATGCCTTCAGGCGGGTCAGGCTGGATGACAGCGCACGCTGGGGCCTGCTTGGCAAGGGCGGCGTGTTGCTGGTGTCGTCCTATCCGGACCGTACGTCGCCGGTACTGCGGGGCGCCTATATCCTGTCCCACCTCAAAGGCACGCCGCCGGCGCCGCCGCCACCCAGCGTGGAAGCCCTGCTGGAAAATTCGCCGGGGAGGGTGCAGCTCACCGTCAGAGAGAGACTCGAACTGCATAGAAGCAACCCCAGCTGCAACACCTGCCACGGTCTCATGGATCCCCTGGGTTTTGCACTGGAAGGTTTCGATGCGGTGGGCAGGGAACGTGCAATGGAGCGCTTCGCCGGTTCGCCCATCGATACGTCGGGCATGCTGCCAAGCGGCGAACGGATTGCAGGGGTGGATGACCTGCGCGTCAACCTCGCCGGCGATAGCGAACAGTTCGCCATGAACCTGACCGAAAAGCTGTACCTGTTCGCCTTGGGCCGTCAGCTCGATCCGCGCGACATGCCGGCGATCCGGAAAATCACGCACGCGACCCAGCCTGGCGATTACCGCTTTTTTGACATCGTGAGCGGCATCGTACACAGCGATGCCTTCACGCACAGACGCGTTCCTGCGGCCGGTGATGCCGGAGAAACGCCAACTGACGTCGTACAACTCAAGTAAGTCTTTCATACTCGGGAGGAGCCTATGTTCATCACGAAAAAACATTTGTCCCGCCGCCATCTGCTCAGAGGCGCCGGTGCCGGTATCGCCTTGCCTTTACTGGATGCCATGGTGCCGGCGGCAACGGCGCAAGCGGCTACGGCCGCGGCTCCGCGTTTGCGCATGGGCTTCATTTACGTTCCCCATGGCGCGGTCATGTCGCGATGGACGCCCGCGCAAGAGGGGCCGGATTTCGAGATGTCGCCGATCCTGGCGCCGCTCGCGGAGTTTCGCGAACACATGACGATCGTCAGCGGATTGCGCAACCGGCCGGCGGAAAGCCCGGACCCCCATGGAATCACCGCGGGAACCTGGTTGCGCTGCGTGGCCCCCGAAGGCACCAGCAACCCCGGCGACGGCGTGAGTACGGACCAGGTCGCCGCGGCGGCGATCGGCAAGGACACCCCGTTGCAGTCGCTGGAATTGAGCACCGCCATCGGGGGAAGCAACAACGGCAGCTATTCCTCCACCATTGCGTTTCGTACGCCAAACCAGCCGCTGCCCATGGAGTCGGATCCGCGCAAGCTCTATTTCAGGCTGTTCGGCGAAGGCGACACGTCCGAGGAAAGGGAGCGTATCAGTGCGGAAAATTCCAGCCTGCTCGACCGTGTGCTGGGGCAGGCCGGTTCCTTGTCGAAAACCCTGGGTGCCGGCGATCGCTTGTTGATGGATGAATACCTGGAATCGGTACGCCAGGTGGAGCGGCAACTGCAAAAGATGCAGGAGCAGGATTTGTCGCTCCTGAGCGTGCCGGATGCCCCGGTGGGAATGCCGGACAGTTTCCCCGTTCACATGGAGCTCATGTACCAGTTGATGGCCCTGGCGTTCCAGGCCGACATCACCCGCGTGGCCACCTTCATGTCGGACCGCGAAGCGAGCATGAGAACCTTCAACAACATCGGCATCGCCGACGCCTTTCACCCGCTTTCCCACCATCAGAACCAGACCGACAAGCTCGACAGGCTGGCGCAGGTGCAAACCTGGTTCTGTTCCGCCTTCAGTACCTTCGTCAAATCGCTCGCCGCCATGCCGGAGGGCGATGGGTCGGTGCTGGACCATGCCATGATTCTTTATGGCAGCTGCATGAGCGACAGCAACATCCACAACCATGACCCGGTGCCGTCCATCATCATGGGGCGCGGCAACGGCCGTATTCGCGGGGGGCAGCATCTGGCGTACCCACAGAACACGCCCTTGGCCAATCTCATGCTGACGATGCTCGACCGAGCCGATGTGCAGGTGGGCCATCATGGCGACAGCACCGGCCTGTTGTCCGATCTATAAGCGGGAGCACAGGGCATGAAAATATTGTCATTGTTCGCACCTCTGCTTTTGGCCAGCGGCCTGTGCTGCGCCAGCGAGGAGCTGGTGCGGGCCCTCGAAAGCGAGGATGTCGAGAGAGCGGTGTCCCTCATCGATGCCGGCGTGGACGTCAATGCCGCCGCCTCGGATGGCACCACGGCGCTGCACTGGGCGGCGTACTACGGCAAGGCCGATCTGGTGGGTCTGTTGATCAGCCGCGAGGCCAAGGTGAACGTTCGCAATGACTACGGTTCCTCCCCCATGACGGAAGCCGCCGTACGCGGCGATCACGACATTCTGCAGTTGTTGCTGGAGGCCGGCGCCGATGTGGAGTCTCCCAATCTGGAGGGACAGACGGCGCTGATGGCCGTGAGCCGCACCGGTAACCTGGAAGCGGCGAAACTGCTGCTCGACCACGGTGCCGACGTCAACGCGGCGGAGGGTTGGGGGGGGCAGACCGCGCTGATGTGGGCGGCGGCCCGGCACCACCCCGCCATGATGCGTCTGCTGATCGGCGCCGGCGCGGAGGTGGAACAACGGGCGATCGTGCGGGATTGGGAACGATTGGTAACCGCGGAGCCGCGCGTCAAGGAGATGCAGCGTGGCGGCTACACGGCAATGCTCTATGCGGCGCGGGAAGCCTGCCTGGCGTGCGTCGAGGTCCTGCTGGAAGCGGGGGCGGACATCAACCGGCCCACGCCTGACAATGTATCGCCGTTGGTGCTGGCCCTGCTCAACATGCATTACGATCTGGCGCGCTACCTGCTCGAACACGGCGCGGATCCCGGCCAATGGGACTACTGGGGGCGCACGCCATTATTCGCCGCCGTGGACCTCAGTATCCTGCCACTGAGCGCGCGGGGAGATCTTCCTCCCATGCAGGATACTTCGGCCGTCGATGTTGCACGCATGCTGCTGGAGGCGGGCGTCGATCCCGATTTCCGCCTGAAACTTGCGCCGCCGCCGCGCAACACGCCCTACGACCGCGCCTACGACAAACCGTTCCTGACCACAGGGACGACGCCGCTGTTGCGCGCCGCCTATGGCGCGGACCTGGACATGATGGAATTGCTGCTGTCCCACGGCGCGGATGCCGCCCTTGCCAACAAGTACGGCTTCACGCCGATGCTGAGCCTGTTGACCACCGGCAACACGCGGGGACGCGATAAAACGCAGGGCAATGTCATCAAAGGGATCGATCTGCTGCTGGCCGCCGGCGCATCGCTGGACGACGTTGGCGTTGTGTACGATTTCACCAATTCCGCGGGTTTCAACGAGATAGGCGGCTACGAGGGTGAATCACTGGCGCATATCGCCACGCGTCTGGAGTGGGCGGACGTGCTCAGCCATCTGGTGGAACGTGGCGCCGACCTGCAAGCGAAGGACGCAATGGGCTATACACCGCTCGATTACGCCACCGGCGAGGCGCCCATTCTGTCCGCGGGCAACTTCGGGCGGCTGGGCGAGCTGCCCGCGATGGAGGCGCTGATTCAACGCCTCTCGAGTGCGCAGGAATAGGCAATCGGTAGAGGAAAGACGAGCATGCAATCGGCGCGCGCCGGGCCTTTCGACCCACGTCCGCCCGGGTAAAGGCGTCATCAAAATACATGGCATAATCCGCTTCCCTTGATCCTTGAACGGTGGGAAGTGCAGATGTTGTCGACCAAGAAAAGCAAGCCGAGCCGTGAATACATATCTTCCTTGGAAAGGAGCCTGCAGGTACTCAAATGCTTTACCAGTGAAACCCCCGAACTGACGATCAGCGAGATAGCGGTTGTCACCGAGCTCAATAAAGCCGTGGTACGGCGTTGTCTGCATACCTTTTTGCATCTTGGTTATGTGAAGAAGGTCGGCAAGCTGTTCGTGCTGGGGGTAAAGGTGATGGATATTGGATCATCCTTTCTGGAATCGATGCGCGTGGAGGAGGCTTTCCGCCCGGCGCTGCAGAAGCTGAGCGATGCAACCGGCGACACCTCCTCGCTGGCCGTGCTGCAGGGCGAGAACATCGTGTTTCTGGTGTACGTATCGACGGCCCCCACGATCCAGAAGTATGTCGGGGTGGGCATCAAGTTTCCTGCCTATGTCGCGGCCATGGGGCGCACCATGCTGGCGCACAAGAAGGAAGAAGAGCTCGATGCCTATCTCGAAAACCTGCAACTGGAGAAGTTCACGAAAACGACGGTGCCGACGACGGCACAGCTGCGCAGGATACTGAGGCAGGTCAAGGTGCAGGGCTACGCCATCGTGGATGGCGAATTGGACGAGAATATCGTCTCGCTGGCCGTGCCGATCAAGGCCAGGAGCGGAGCGGTCATTGCGTCCATCAACTGCTCCACCACCCGTTCGAAGGTGGGCATGGCGGCGGATGAAATGGTCAAGACCCGGCTGCCGGCCCTGCGGGTGGCGGCGGAAGAGATTGAAGAAGAATTGAAACATTATCCCCAGATAGTCCATTCGCTGCTGGGGGGGTGAAGCGTACGACATCGCCAAAGGGAGGCATATGCGTCATACACATTCTCGCAGGAGGTTTTTAAGGTATCTGGGAGCCAGTCCGTTGTATGGCGCATCAATGGCGCCGCTTCTACCTTTCTTGTCCAACGCCACGCTGGCGGCCGAACTGTTCGATGAAGCCAACTACCTGGCCGAAACGGCGGACCGGGCAGTGAATGTGTTCGACATGCAGCGCGTTGCGCTCAGCCGCTGGAACCAGGGGCATGCCACTTACATTGAACAAGGCGTGGAGGACGAACTGACGCTGCGGGCGAATCGCGAGGGGTTTTCCCGGCTCCACCTGCGCGCCAAGCGTCTGGTGGACGTCAGCCAGATAGACAAGCGGGTGAATTTGTTCGGGCAGCAATTGCATTCTCCCATCCTGATGGCCCCGGTGGGCGGGTTGGGCATGGCGCATGGCCTGGGAGAGGTCGAGGCGGCGCACGGCGCCAGCCGGACCGGGCACAAGATGATCCTGTCCACCAAGGCCACCTATGGCATCGAAGA
>DATMFX010000417.1:0-5333 GCA_035555995.1 Hyphomicrobiales bacterium
TGTACCACCCAAACGCCGCACGCCTCTTCAGCAGCCTGGACGCCTTTCTCGACTGGCGGCAGGCCGACCCCGCCCAGCCTTTCGTAGGCGTAGGCTTCATGCGCGGCGACCTGGAACAGAACCGCATGGACTATATCGATGCCGTCATCGCCGCGCTGGAGCAGCGCGGCCTGAACGTGGTGGGCTATTTTCACCCCACCAACGGCGCCTCCGCGCACCTCTTCTACCGCAACGCCGACATGCCGCCGGCACTGGCCGCCGGCGAACTTGCGCCGGGTACTCGGCTGCCACCGCCCGCGCTCGATCTCGCGGTGACCTTTCGCGGGGTGATGACCTCGCCGGGGCTGCGCCACCTGGAACATGAGGCCATGCAGTTGCCGATGCTCTCTGCGATGATCGACAACTCGCGCAACGTGCAGGCCTGGCTGGACTCCTCCGACGGCTACCCCAACACCAGCATGGCGGCACGCTGGACCAATGCCGAGATCGCCGGCTTCATCGATCCCATCGTGGTGGGCGCGCTTGGCGACGATGGCCTGCCCACACTGATCCCCGAGCAGCTGCAGGCGCTTCTGGAACGGGTGGAAAACTACCTGGCGCTCAGGCTCAAGCCCAATGCCGACAAGCAGCTTGCCATCTTCGTGTGGAACTCGCCCGAGGGCGAGGACAACTTTTCCGCCACCTATCTCAATGTGCCGCGCAGTCTGCTGGCCATCTTCACCGCGCTGCGCGGCGCCGGCTACCAAGTGGACGACATCGATGAAGCCACCCTGGTGGAAAAGCTCAAGCTGCTGACCCGCCCCTACTATCGCAGCGACGATGACGCCGCGCTGCGGCGCCTGTTGGCCGAAGGCCTCGCCGAACGGTATCCGGTGCAGGACTATCTCGACTGGTTCGCCAGCCTGCCCGAGGAACTGCGCCGGGATGTCGATGCCAACTGGCCCGATGCCGAAGACAATTACATGACCTTGGAAGAGGACGGCCAGCATTATTACGTAGTGCCCCGCCTGCGCCTGGGCAACGTGCAGGTGCTGCCCCAACCCATGCGTGGCTCGCAGCGGGCGCGGGAAAGCGAGATATTCCACGACAAGACCCTACCCGTGCACCACGCCTACCGCGCCATCTATCACCAGCTGACCGCGCGCGAGCCCGTGGATGCCTTCGTCAATCTCGGCACCCACGGCACGCAGGAATGGCTGTCCGGCAAGGAACTGGGGCAGTGGGTATACGACGATACCCAGTCCACCGTGAGCAACATTCCGGTGATCTACGCCTACAACATCGGCAACAGCGGCGAGGCGATGGTGGCCAAGCGCCGCGGGCGCGCGGTGCTGATCTCGCACAACACCCCCGCCTTCGCGCCCGCCGGGCTGCACGGCGAACTGCTCACCCTGCACGAACTGCTGCATCAGCTCGGCAGCCTGCAGCAGGGGCGGGTATTCGACAACACGCGCGAACAGGTGTGGACCGCCATGCAGGAGTCCGGGCTCGACCTGGAGCTGCAATTGAGCCGCGAGGACCTGCTGAATGATTGGGACACTGCCCATGCGCGCCTGCACGGCCATCTGGAAAGCCTCGCCGCGCTGTCGCAGCCGCTTGGCAAACACGTGTTCGGCAGTCCCGCCGAGCCGGCACATCTGTTGACCACGATTCTACAGATACTGGGGCAGGACTACCTGCGCGCCCTCGACCCCGCGGGCGAGCACGCGCTGCTGCAGGATTTCGAGGCGCTGACCGCCAGCGCGCCCTATCTCACGCTGCACGCCTATCTGATCGACGGCCAGCCGCTGCAAAACTTTCCCGCCACCCTGCAGGCCAGCCTGACGCAGGCACACGAATTATGGGACAAGTTCAACGGCGAACAGGAAATGGAGAGCCTCCTGGCCGCCCTGGAGGCGCGTTACGTGCCTCCAGGCACCGGTGCCGATCCGCTGCGCAACCCCGATGCGCTGCCCACCGGCAAGAACATCTATGTGTTCGACCCCAGCCGAATTCCCACGCAGGCGGCCTGGGAGGCCGGCGTCGCGCTGGCGGACAGCCTCCTGGCCAACTACCGCGAGGAACAGGGACATTACCCGGCCAAGGTGGCGCTGGCACTGTTTTCCACCGAATCATTCAACCATTACGGGGTGGTGGAAGCCGAAGTGCTGCATCTGCTTGGCGTGAAGCCGGTATGGAACCCCCGTGGCCAACCCACCGGCGTGGAAGTGATTCCCGCCAATGCGCTTGGCCGCCCGCGCGTCGACGTGGTGCTGACGCTCACCGGCGCCTACCGCGACAACCTGCCCGGCGTGGTGCGTTTCCTGCAGGAAGCCATCAACACCGTGGCCGCGCTGGACGAGCCTGAAAACCACGTGTTCCACAATACGCTCGCGCTGGCGCGCAGCCTGCAGCAGGAAGGGCTGGACGCGGAACAGGCCGCGCTGCAGGCGCGGCTGCGGGTGTTCGGCGCGGAACAGGGCCAGTACGGCACCGGCCTCAGCCAGGCCAGCCGCGCCAGCGATCTTTGGGATGAGGACAGCGCGCTGTCCGGGCTGTTCCTGGACCGCATGGCCACCACCTTCGGCAATGAAGACACCACCAGCAACAGGCGCGATGGCGCCCGCGGCCTGCTGCTGGAACAGCTCAAGGGCGTGGAGGTGGCGCTCATGTCGCGTTCGAGCAACAGCCAGGGGCTCTTGTCCTCGCAGGAGCCGTTCGAATACCTGGGCGGGCTGTCGCTGGCGATACGCGAGGCCAACGGCACGGCGCCCGCGCTGATGATCGCCGATCTGCGCAACACCGACGCCTTCGCGCACGAGAGCGTGGCCAGCTTCATCGGCAAGGAACTGCGCACCCGCATGTTCCATCCGCGCTGGATCACGGAAATGATGGCCGAAGGCTACAACGGCGCCACTGAATTCAGCGACAGCCTGGGCAACTTCTGGGGCTGGAACGTAATGGATGCCAGCGTGGTGCGCGCCGACCAGTGGCGAAACTTCTTCGACATCTACGTCGAGGACAGCCTGGACCTGGGCCTGCGCGAATTCTTCGAAACGCAGCATCCCGCCGCGCTGGCGCAGATGGCCGAGCGCATGCTAGAAGCGGTGCGCAAGGGCTATTGGGACGCGCCAGAGGAGGTGGTGGCCACGCTGGTGCAAACCTACCAGGACCTGAGTACGCGCTTCGACGTTCAAACCCGCAACGCGGCATTTGAGCAATTTCTCAGCGCCACGGCGCAGGGTTTTGGTCTGAACGCCCCGGGTGCCGCGTCACCACAGGGCGGTGGCCAGGCAACGCCCGAAGCCGTCAGCGGCCAGGTGCTGCGGCAAACGCCCACCGCCACCGCCCCGCCGGTACGGCCCTGGCTCTTGCTGCTGCTTGCCGCGCTGGTAGCCTGCGGCTTCGCCGCCAGCGCTTGGCAAAACCGCCGTTTCTCCGCCTCACCACAGGACTGATCCTTCATGAATCTGGAACTACTGTTATCCGACGTCACCCGTTACCTGATGCTGCCGGTATTGCTGGTGCTGGTGGGCATGTTCGCCTACGCCCTGCTTGCGCTCGGCGGCTTTGTGCATGAACTGCTGACGCGCCGTCTCAAACAGCGCTACGGTTCCGGCATTTCCCGTCTCGCGGCGCGGGCAGGCATCACGCAGAGCGAACTCGAACTGCAGTTGCTCAAGGAGCTGGAACGGCCACGCATCGTCAGCCGCGTGGCGCCGATGCTCGGACTGGTGGCCACCATGATCCCGATGGGACCGGCGCTGATGGCGGTGTCCGCCGGCGATTCCACCGGCATGGCGCAGCAGCTCATGGTGGCGTTTTCGGCGGTGATCGTGGCGCTGGTATCGGCGGCGATCTGCTACGTGATCCTGCTGGTGCGGCGGCGCTGGCTACTGGAGGAAATCGACGCCTGCCTGCGCGGGCAGGCGGCGGCCGGCCTGGCTGGCAGCAAGGGAACGGCGGCATGAGCGCACGCAAACCCCTGAACATCCTGGGCGACGACGATGGCGACGATCCGATCCTGAGCGTGGTCAATCTGATCGACGTGTTCCTGGTGGTGATCGCCGTGCTGCTGATCGTGATCGTGGACAACCCGCTCAACCCCTTCCAGAGCGACGACGTGGTGGTGGTGCGCAATCCCGGCAAGCCCGACATGGAGATCATCACCAAGGACGGCGAGGAACTCACCCGCTACCGCAGCAGCGGCGAAATCGGCGAGGGCCAGGGCATGCGCGCGGGCACCGCCTACCGCATGGAAGACGGCACCATGATTTACGTGCCGGAAGATCAGCCCTAGCGCGGCACTTGCTCCGATCCCGGGAAACAAAGAGAATCGACCGACCGCTCGCCCATAACAACACAACAGGCAGGAGAGCACGGCAATGGAGTTCCTTCCCAAGCGTTTGCAGGGCCTGTCGTTTGGCCTGATTCTGCTGAGCGGCCTGCTCAGCGCGTGCAGCCCCGGCGGCAATGAGGCCGCACAACCCCAAGCCCAGGCTGATACGCCACCAAGCGGCGCGGCGCCTGCCGGCGACATCCTCAGGGCCGGCCATCTGGGCCGCAGCATCGGCGACATCGGCCGCACCATCCACTTCTACCACGATCTGCTCGGCGCCGGCCTGGCCGGCAACCGTGATCCCCTGCCGCGCTTTTTCGCTTCGCAGCCGCTGACCGACTTCGTCACTTCGCCTCCCGAGGCCGAATACCGCGCCATCAACATGCCGCTGCCCGGCACCTCGGTGGAACCCGGCACCGTGCCGGAGATGGTGGTGGAAGTGATCGAGTTCCGTAATTTCGACCGCCATCAGTACCAGCCCGGCCTGCAGGATGCCGGGGTGTCCAACCTCAAGCTGATCGTGCGCGATCTGGACCGCGCGCTGGCCACGCTGAAGGAAGCGGGCGTGCTCATCTTGACTGAAGGCGGCGAACCGGTGGCGGTCACGCCCACGCCGGGATTGAGCGGCAGCGCCCGCGCCATCATCGTGCGCGATCCGGACGGCTATCCGGTGGAACTGGTACAGCTTACGCCCGCCCCCGCCAGCAACGCGCCGGCTGACAGCAACCTTCTCGGTGCCCACATTTCGCTGGTGGTGAACGATCTCGACACGTCATTGAACTTCTATTCCACCTTGCTCGGGCCGGACCTGCGCACCTGGAAGGCGGACGATTTCACGATGGACGCCGCCTACAACCAGCTGCGCAACACCCCCAACGCCGAACACCGCCTGGCCACCATGCTGCTGCCCGGCACCGCCACGATCATGGAACTGATCCAGTACCGCGGCATCGCCAGCACGCCCTACCGGCCCGAGGTGCAGGACATCGGCGTGGGCCACGTGGCCTTCATGGTC
>DATMFX010000418.1:0-2457 GCA_035555995.1 Hyphomicrobiales bacterium
ATCGGTGCGCTGCGTCTGGCTCGACCCCACCGGACGATAGGTGCCGGTTTCCAGCAGGCGCAGCAGCTTCACCTGCAGCTCCAGCGGAATGTCGCCCACTTCATCCAGGAACAGCGTGCCGCCGTCGGCGGCTTCCGCCAACCCGCGCTTGCTGCCTATGGCGCCGGTGAAGGCGCCCTTCACGTGCCCGAACAGCTCGCTTTCGAACAGAGACTCGGTAAGTCCGGCGCACTCCAGCGTGACGATGGCGCGCTGCTTGCGCTTGCTGCTCTGGTGAATGGCCTGCGCCGCCAATTCCTTGCCGGTACCCGATTCGCCCAGCAGCAGCACCGAGGCCTCGGTGGGCCCCACGCGGGTGATGTCGTGCAGCAGGCGATTGAAGGAGGCGCTGGTGCCCACCATCGGCTGCCGCCCCGCGCGCGGGCTGGCAAGCGCCACCGGCTTGAGCAGTTCCACAAAATATTTCAGGCGGCCATCCGCCGCGTGTATCGGCAACAGTTCCACGTCCACATGTTCGCGTCCGCGCGGCGTCTGGTGGATGTGCAGCACCCGCTCCTTGTGGCCGGAGCTCAGCGCCATGGCCAGTGGGCAATCCTCCCCCGCCTGATCGCAGGGCCGGTCGTAGCCGTGGGAAATGCGGTAGCACTGGGAGGCCCCGCTGGGCGGAATCGACCCGAACCGCTCCACGTAGGGATCGTTGGCGGCCAGGATGCGGTAATCGGCCGTGACCAGAATGGCCGGTACCTCATAGGCGTTGAGCATGGCGGCGAGATCGGGATTCACGTCGCTGGCGATGATCTGCATGGCGTCTCCTTGTTTGCCATATCTGACACTAAATCTGTCATTTATGGCAAGCCAGTCGCCATCACGTCGACCTCAGGGGGCGAGCCCCGCAAGGCTTCAAAAACAATTCATTTGAAAACAACAGGTTGAATATACCTTATGGTAACTGGCACAGAGCCTGCACAGCATTTGGGCATAGCCTTGCCACAGCCCCCCTTTACAACAGCAGAAACAGGCGCCATCCGGCGGGAGCCACAGCCATGACAGCACTGGACCCTCTCTTGCTCGCCCGTTTGCAGTTCGCGGCCAACATCAGCTTCCACACCCTGTTCATCACCATTTCCCTTGGCCTGGTCTGGGTACTGGTGTATTTCCGTCTGCGCTACACGCTCACCAAAGACCACGACTGGGAACACGCCTACGCCTTCTGGGTGAAGGTATTCGCGCTCACCTTCGCCATCGGCGTGGTCACCGGTGTCACCATGAGCTTTCAGTTCGGCACCAACTGGCCGGGGTTCATGTCCACCGCCGGCAACGTGGCGGGGCCGTTGCTTGGCTACGAGATACTCACCGCCTTCTTTCTCGAATCCACTTTTCTCGGCCTGATGCTGTTCGGCAAGCACCTGATTTCCAACCGCACGCACCTGATCGCCTCCGCCCTGGTGGCCATAGGCACCACCACCTCGGCGTTCTGGATACTCAGCCTCAACTCCTGGATGCAGACGCCCACCGGACACGTGGTGCGCGACGGCGTCTATTACGTGGAAAGCTGGACGACGGTGATTTTCAACCCCTCGTTCCCCTATCGCTTCAGCCACATGCTGGTGGCCTCGCTGCTCACCACCGCCTTCATCCTGATGGGCATCAGCAGCTGGCGCTTTCTCAACCGGGTGGATGGCCCCGGCACCTGGAAAGTGTTCAGGACCGGCCTGGGCATGGCGCTGGTGCTGGCGCCACTGCAGATATTCATCGGCGACCTGCACGGCCTCAACACGCTGGAACACCAGCCGGCCAAGGTGGCGGCCATGGAAGGCGCCTGGAACACCGAAAGCGGCGTGCCGTTCGTGCTGTTCGCCCTGCCGGACGAAAACACCCGCAGCAACCGCTTCGCCATCGAGATTCCCTACGCCACCAGCCTGATCCTCACCCACGATCCGCAGGGCACCGTGCGCGGCCTCAACGATTTTCCGGATCATCCGCCGGTGGCGCCGGTGTTCTGGTCGTTCCGCGTGATGGTGGGCATGGGCCTGCTGATGCTGACGATGGCACTCTGGCTGGGCTGGACCGTATTCCTGCGCAAGGGGTCGCCGTCGCGGCGGCAACTGCGGCTCAGTTCATTGATGACCTGGTCCGGCTGGGTGGCGGTGCTGGCGGGCTGGTGGGTCACCGAAATCGGCCGCCAGCCCTGGCTGGTGTACGGCGAATACCGCACGGCCGCGGCGGTGGCATCGCACGACAGCGGCATGCTGCTGGGCACGCTCGGTTTGTGGCTGGTGCTCTACGTGTTCATCCTGGCCTGCTACATCGGCACCCTCAAATACCTGGCCAGCAAACCGGCGGCGTCGCTGCAGACCAGCGTGCAGCACTATCCCCCGCTGCTCGGCGAGAGGAACTGACCATGGAATTCTGGCTGCCTTTGATATTCGCGGCGGTAATGGGCCTGTCACTGCTGAT
>DATMFX010000419.1:0-5439 GCA_035555995.1 Hyphomicrobiales bacterium
CGTCATCTGCTCGGCCGCCATCGCCTGAACACCCCCGCTTGCCTCGTCGAACGTCCCCCGTAACGAGCCGAAGCCTTCGGGACGCGGTGGTTTATGATCCTGCAATCGGGCAGCGTTTACAAATGCTTATGTGGCAGGAAATGCAGGATTTTTTCCGTTTTCGGGAACCGGCGCAACCGCTTGTTCCGCCACGCGGCCGCACAGTGGTTTGACTGGCGTCAATACATCGGGAACAGGAAGCGGTTAGCGGCGTGGCGCAAACGGCGTGGGCATGCGGCGCCAGGTGTCCGCGGCGGCGGGTTCCTGGCTTTGCGGCTGCTTGATCGAGAAACCGGTGAACTCATAGATGCACGGCATTTTCGCGCAGGTGAACTGCAGGAAGCTGTCCATGCCTACGGGATTGGCATCGCCGGTGGCGGCGCTCATCACGTAGCGGTGGGCTGCCTCGTTGCGATTGCCGTTCAGGTAGGCGAGGTATTCGCGGTTGAGCGCACCCAGACTGGTAGCGAGTTCGCCGGCGGTGCCTCCCTGTTCCTGCAACGCCCGCAGTTGCAGATTCCTGAGCTCGAACTGCGCTCTGAGACGCACATGACGCTGTTCCCGGGTCAATGCCAGAAACAAGCCATCCACCTGATCGAGCGCCAGCGCGCTGCCGCCACGATCGCTGTCCCGCACGCCCTCGCAGCCACGGGAGGGCCCATGCTCCTGGCGCTGCAACCAGCAGTCCTCGACGAAGTCCGCCGTCCGCGCTCCCTCTTGCTGCTGCACGAATGCCGTAACCGCGGCGCGCACACCGGCGGCATCCAGTCCCTCATGCGGCACTGTCGCTGGTTCCTGTGCCACGGTTGCCTCGGGTTGCTCGGGCATGGTTGGGGAGCCGTTCGCTGTATCGATCGGGTTGTCCAAGAGAGCAGTGGAACGCGTCACGGCAGGCGCCTGTACAATTTCGGGTGTGTCCACGCCGGGCGCCTCCACGTTCTGCACAACACTCGCTCCACTGTCTGGCACTTCCGGGGCCGGTGCGGGAAGCGGGTCCCGCGCAGGCCTGACGAACACCAGGCTCACTTCCATGCCAGGCGCGCGTTCAGTCATGGAGGCAGGTGTGAAGGCAGCGGGCAACAGCCAGGCCAGCAATGCCAGATGCAGGAACACGCTGACCATCAGGCCAGTGCCGTAATGTCGGCCACGCACCATGCAGGCTGCCATACGTACCGTTCTTCGAGGGAACCGTTATGCCTAGTCCAGCAGCAGGCTGCGCCGGCGGCGTTGCCAATACCATCCCACGCCGCCGCTCAGCAGCAGGTTGAACAGCAGGCGCACGCTGTTGCCGTAGTGCCAGCTGGGGCCCACCGAGCCACCCAAGACTCCCTGCGTCTGCGTCAGCGGGTCGGGCCATATCAGCGTGATACTGGTGGCACTGCCCAGGAGGCAAAGCAACAATACTCCCGCCATCCAGTACCCTGGCGCCTGGTGGTAGCGCAATTGCTGGCGTACCAGCAACAGGCTCAGCAAGGGTGTGAGGCCATGCAGGACAAAGAGACGCAGCCCGCGGAAAATGGGTTCGAGCCAACCAGGCGGAATCGCCCCGGTGCCGAACGGCGCCAGCAGCGCCAAAGTGGCCACCATGAGGCAAAAAACGCTCATTACACCGCCGGCATACAGCAGGATCGGCAACAACAGCATCAGACGTGGATAACGCACCCAGAAACTGCGCCTGCCGCCATTGGCCAGGGTGCGCGCCGCGATTTCCTGCAGACTGCCCAGTTGCTGCGCCGCCCACGCCGCCGCTGCCGACTCGTCCAAGCCGCGGCGCAGTCCTTCCCGACACAATTCGGCATGGTGATCCTGCAATTCCACCAGTTGGCGGCGCACCTGCCGGTAGGGAACGCCGGCACGTAGCAAACGGTCGCGGTGGGCCAGCAGCGCCTGCCTATTCATGCGGCGCACCTTCCTGCGGGTTCAACACCGCCTCCACACCGCCGCTCACGCGTGTCCAGGTGGCGGTCAACTGCGCCAGCCGGGTGCGTCCCTTGCCGGTGAGCGAGTAATAGATGCGCGTGCGCCCCTCGTACAGGCGCGCCTTGCCCTTGACCAACCCTTTTTCCTCCAGCGCGTGCAGCAGGGGATACACCACGCCTTCCGCCAATGTAAAAGCCTCCCGGGAAACCACCCGGATCGCCCGTACCAACTGATAGCCATACATGGCTTCGCGTTCCAGCAAACGCAGCACCAGCAGTTCCGGCACGCCAATCATGAACGCCGCATTGGTTCCCGCCACGTTTCCTCCCGGGGCAATGCCCCTCATACCTATTGATGGTAGGTATGACGCGACGGCATTGGAAAAGTTCCGCAAGGAACGGGAGGACGGTTCGGTCAATTTCACCACTTACTGGTCGAATTTCCGGAGTTCGCTCAGCCCTGCTGCGCAAGGCCGGTATTTTTCTTTTTTATTTCAAGGGATTGGTGATCAAGCTGCCATCCGTGCGAAGTTGGCACGGTGAATGCTATCGTTATTCCATCAAACGTTATTCAAACGCTATTTTCACCAAACGCTATTTTCATCAAACGCTATTTTCATCAAACAACAAGGAGCACTCACATGTTCGATACTCCCTTCATCATTCCAGTGGCCTTTGCCTTCGCATGGGTGGCCGTTACCTGGATTCGCGCGCGCCATGGCCTGCCCACGCGTGGCTACCGTAGCCGCTGGGATCCGGACAACAGCAACGTCAGCGTGCCGCCGATGTTCGACAAGTTGGTGAACAAGGCCATGGCGGAACGCGACGCCGAGATCGATGAATTGCGCCAGCGCATCGAAGTGTTGGAAAAGATCGTGATCGACACCCACAAGCGCCACAACCTCTCCGAGGAAATCGACCGCTTGCGCGACGAAAAATAGACACAGGGCGGAATGAATTTCTGCCGGCGTTCAAACCCGGGCAGTGCCGGCAGCGTCCAAGTACGCAACGTTCCATTACCAGAGCCTCGCCATGCCCGTCCGCCCTTCCCTGTTTCAGCGCTTGCTCGCTGCCGCCCTGCTGTTTGGCGCACTGGCGCTGAACACCGCCCACGCCGCCGACTACCGCATTCCCAAAAGCGCCACCACGCCCACCATCGACGGCGTGATCACCCCTGACGAATGGCAGGGAGCGCTGAGCGTGCGGCTGACCAATGAAACGCGTCCGGCGCAGAACCAGCCGGCGCCCGTGGCCACCGAGGCTCTACTGATGGAAGACGGCGAAAACTTCCTGGTGGCGTTCATCGCGGAGGATCCCGAACCCGGCAAGATCCGCGCGTTCTATCGCGACCGCGACCGCAGCTTCCAGGACGATTTCGTCGGCGTGGTGCTGGACACCTTCAACGACGAACGCCGCGCCTTCGAGTTTTTCGTCAACCCGCTCGGTATCCAGATGGACCTGATCCAGGACGACGTGTCCGGCAACGAGGACGCGTCCTGGAATGCCATCTGGGACAGCGCCGGGCGCATCACCGACACCGGCTTCATCGTGGAAATGAAGATTCCGCTCAAGCAGATCCGCATTGCAAGCGGGCTGGAACTGCAAACCTGGGGCATCGACCTGCTGCGCTTCTACCCGCGCGACGTGCGCCACCGCATCAGCAACAACCAGTGGAACTACGACACGTCCTGCTATCTGTGCCAGTTGCAAAAGGCCGAGGGCTTTCCCGACCTGCAGCAGAGCACCAACCTGCAGTTGATCCCCACCGTTACCGCGCAGCTGAACGAAAACCGCCCCAATCCCGCCACCGATGCCTGGACCCGCAAAGACCTGAAAACCGCCGCCGGCCTGGACCTGCGCTGGGGCCTCGATGCCGATACGGTACTCAACGCCACGCTCAACCCCGATTTCTCGCAGGTGGAAGCCGACAACCTGGAGCTCGACACCAACAATACCTACACCCTGTTTTTCCAGGAACGCCGCGAGTTCTTTCTGGACGGCGCGGAATACTTCAACACCTTCGAAAATCTGGTGCACACGCGCAACATCCAGGATCCCGACTATGGCCTCAAGCTCACCGGCAAGCGCGGCGCGCATACCTACGCCGTGCTGGCCGCCAACGATCAGCGCACCGCCTTCATCGTGCCGGGCAACCAGGGCTCGCGCGTCGCCACCCTGAACGACACCGGCAGCGACAACCTGGCCCTGCGCTACCGCTACGATTATGGGCGCAATCTCACGCTCGGCACCTTGCTGACCCACCGCGAAGGCGGCGATTACGCCAACACGTTATTGGATGCCGACATCAACTGGCGCCTTGGCGCCAGCGACCGCATCCGGGCGCAGGTGATGGTGACCGATACCGACAATCCCCTGGCAATCCAGCAGCAGTATCAGCTGGCACCGACGCAAAGTGACCGTGCCTGGCGCGCGGAATACAACCACGCCGGCGAGCACTTCGGCCTGAACCTGCGCAGCTTCGGCTACGGCGAGGACTACCGCGCCGACCTCGGCTTTGCCACCAAGGCCGACTACGTCGAAACCAACCTCAATCCCAGCTACCGTTGGCTACCCGGCACCGGGCATTTCTTCAACCAGTTCGGCGTATTCGGTGTGCTGGTGCAGGTGGACGACGTCGAGGGCGACCGTCTGCAGGACAGCCGGCGTCTCGGCGCCTGGGCCGATGGCCATCTGCAATCCTACGTGGAAGTGTCCGTGTATCAGGGCGAGCGCTTTTACGACAACCGCTTCTTCACCGACGATGGCATCAATCTGTTTTCCAGCATCAAGCCCTGGGGCGGTGCGGAATTCCGGCTGGACGCCAATCGCAGCCGCACCGTGGATTTCGCCAACAGCCGCCCCGGCGATTCGCTGACCCTGAAGCCTGGCCTCACCCTGCAGCTTGGCCGCCACCTGCAGGCGCAGCTGAACCATCATTACCAGCGTTTCGACGTGGACGAGGGGCGCCTGTTCGAAACCAATCTCAGCGACCTGCGCCTCACCTGGCAATTCAGCGCGCGCAGTTTCGTGCGCGCGGTGCTGCTCTATGGCGATACCACGCGCGCCGCCCAACTCTATCGCAGCGCCATGGATGCCACGTCGAAATCGCTTGCCACCCAGCTGCTGTACAGCTATCGCCTCAACGCACAGACGCGTTTCTTCATCGGCTACGGCGACAACGCGATCCAGAACGGCAACCTCACCGAGCTGGCCGCGGTCAACCGCAGCGTGTTCGCCAAGTTTGCCTACGCGTGGCAATACTGAACGTTCCGTTATTCCTCCAGCGCGAACGCCAGCAGCACATTGCCCGGCCTGCCCACGAAGCCGCCGCTGCCGGCCAGGAAGTACACCATGGAGCCTGCCACCACCGGGCCGCTGCCGTCGAAGGAGCCGCCATTGCCGGGTACGCCGTTGATGGTGTCGAATTCGCGGTTGGCGTCGAAGGTCCACATGATCGCACCGGTGGTGGCGTCATAGGCGC
>DATMFX010000420.1:0-3690 GCA_035555995.1 Hyphomicrobiales bacterium
TGGCGCGCTCGGTACGGATACCGCAGGTTCTGTGCGCATTCCCGCCGCCCATTGCGGCCTCGTGGGGCTCAAACCCACCCAGGGACGGGTGAGCACGCGTGGGGTTCTCATGCTGTCCTGGACGCTCGACCAGGTCGGCCCCTTGTGCAAGAGCGTGGAGGATGCCGCGCTCCTGCTCGGCTGCATCGCCGGCTATGATCCGCGCGAGCCGGTAGCGCTCGACCGGCCGGTGCCGGATTATACGCAGGCACTCGGCACCGACGTTGCGAAGCTGAGGCTCGGCATCGCATCCAGCCCCTATTTCGAGGGCCTGGATGCGGAAGTGGAACGTCTGGTAGGTGATGCGGTCGAGCTGTTGCGTTCGCTTACCGCGGGCACGCGTGAGGTGCAACTGCCCGCCGCGCCCTCGGGTGCAAGCATCTGGGGGCCGGAGGCCTACGCCTATCACAAGCCTTGGATCACCACGAGCCCCGAGCTTTATCAGAACGCAACCCGTGCCGCGCTGGAACGCTACGCCGACGCGGATGCGGCGGAGTACGCACAGGCACGGCGTGACGTCGAGGTGGCACGCCGCGCCGTGCTCGATGTGTTCGGTGACGTGGATGTGTTGCTGACGCCGGTGATGCGGGAGCCCGCGCCGCTTCTGTCTGCCGGTGGCGGTTCGGGCGCCAGCGCCGGCACCGCAGACTTCAACGTGTTCGGTCTGCCCGCGATCTCGGTGCCCTGCGGCTTTACCCGTGCCGGCCTGCCGGTTGGGTTGCAAATCGCGGCGGCGCCGTTCATGGAGGAACGGTTGCTAGCCTTGGCCAGCCACTATGAGCGACTGACGGACTGGCATCTGCGCAAGCCGTCGCTTTAGCGTTGTGGCGTCAGGACGCCAGCCTCATCAACACCAACCCACTCACGATCAGCGCCGCCGCCAGCACCCGCGCGAGGCTGGCGGGTTCGCCGAGCACTACCAGGCCGACGAGAAAGGCGCCCACGGCGCCGATGCCGGTCCAGATGGTGTAGGCGGTGCCGAGCGGCAGTGATTTCATGGAGATCGACAACAGCGTGAAGCTGGCGATCATGGCGATCAGCGTCACGACGGCGTAGGCCGGGCGGGTGAAACCCGCGGAAAGTTTCATGGTGTAGGCCCACACGATTTCGAGCACACCGGCAAGCGTCAGCAGAATCCAGGCCATGCGGCCCTCCTCTTGTGCAAAGTGAGAGCCGGGCCGTCCCGGACATGGTCCCATGGTGGGCGAGGACGTGGCCTCGAAGCCGGATTATAGACGGCCCAAGAATAAAAATCGGCCCATTAAAGCTGGGAAATAACCTTGACCTACTCTGATTTGTGCCTCATGAGAAAGCATTTGCCCATTCATAACTAAATGATTTGCGTGAACTTTATTGAAAAAATCCAATTTAGCACCAAAATAGTGCGTAAATTGCACAAAATTGATGATTGTCGACGTGGGAATCAGGCGAGTATCCTTGGCGCCTTTTGAACTGTTAGGGGCCGTTTTGTTATGTCTTTCTCCCTGGATGAATTCCTGCTTCAACTGCGCCAGCGTGACCCGGATCAGGCGCCTTTCCATCAGGCTGCCGAGGAAGTTCTGCATTCCCTGTGGCCCTTCCTGGAGCAGAATCCCCAGTATCGCCATAACGGTCTGCTCGAGCGCCTGGTGGAGCCCGAGCGCGTGATCATGTTCCGCGTGCCCTGGCAGGACGATCAGGGCAGGGTACACGTCAACCGCGGCTACCGCGTGCAGATGAGCAGCGCCATTGGCCCGTACAAGGGCGGCATCCGCTTCCATCCGTCGGTGAACCTGGGCGTGCTCAAGTTCCTGGCCTTCGAACAAGTGTTCAAGAACAGCCTGACCTCGCTGCCCATGGGCGGCGGCAAGGGCGGCTCGGATTTCGATCCCAAGGGCAAGAGCGATGCGGAAGTGATGCGCTTCTGCCAGGCCTTCATCGCGGAACTGCATCGCCACATCGGCGCCAACCTGGATGTGCCGGCCGGCGACATCGGTGTGGGCGCGCGCGAAATCGGCTTCATGTTCGGCATGTACAAGAAACTGGCCAATGAATTCACCGGCACCTTCACCGGCAAGGGCATCGCCTACGGCGGCAGCCTGATCCGCCCCGAAGCCACCGGTTTTGGCTGCGTGTACTTCGTCGAGGAAATGCTCAAGGCCCGCAAGGACCGCCTGGATGGCAAGAAGGTCACCGTATCCGGTTCCGGCAACGTGGCGCAGTTCGCCGCGCAGAAGGTCATGGCCCTGGGCGGCGAAGTGGTGAGCATGTCCGATTCGGGCGGCACGCTGCATTTCCCCAAAGGCCTGACGCAGGAGCAATGGTGCTATCTGACGGAGCTGAAGAACGTGCGCCGCGGCCGCCTGTCGGAAATGGCGAAAGCCCTGGACCTGCCCTGGCTGGAAGGGAAAACTCCCTGGCATCTGCCCTGCGACATCGCGCTGCCCTGTGCCACCCAGAACGAACTTGACGAAGCCGATGCCCGCACGCTGGTGCAGAACGGCTGCTTCTGCGTGGCCGAAGGCGCCAACATGCCCTCCACCCTGGAGGCCATCGAAGTGTTCCGCGAAGCCAACATCCTGTTTGCGCCGGGCAAGGCGGCCAACGCCGGCGGTGTGTCCGTCAGCGGCCTGGAAATGAGCCAAAACAGCCTGCGCATGAACTGGACCGAGGGCGAAGTGGACGAACGTCTGCACGGCATCATGCAGCGCATCCACTACAGCTGCGTGGAATATGGCACGCGCGACGGCCGGGTGGACTATGTGGACGGCGCCAACATCGCCGGCTTCGTCAAGGTGGCTGACGCCATGATGGCGCAGGGCGTGGTGTAATAGCGTTTGCCCGATGGCGGCGCCCACCATGGCGCCGCTGCGCTCTTCCTTCCGCGGGCAGGATCGCGGCTGGAGGATATCCGGGCAGGGGTCAGCGTTCGGCGAAGACCTCTTCCAGCGAGTGGGCATCGAGGATATTGTCGGCCCAGCGTTCCAGATCGGCGGTGGTGGCTTGCTGCAGACGCTGCGTGGTGGCTGCGTCCAGCGTGCCGAAACGGCGGGTAAGCAGGCGGGTCAGAACGGCCAACTCGCCTTCCACGCGGCCTTTTTCGATGCCTTGCGCGATACCCTGGCCAATGCCTTCCTCAATCCCTTGCTTGATCCCTTGCTCAATACCTTCCTCAATCCCTTGCTTGATACCCTGCTCCCTCCAATCCCTGGTCCAGTCCTTCACGCGTTCGGCCAGCATGCTGTCGATCTCCTGTAAGTCGTTGACTTGGTCGAAGTGTATACCACCCATTCGCGACGGTAACAGCACTCGCTTCAACCACACCACGAAGTGGCGGCGCAGCGTGGTCTGGGACGGATCACCCAGCCATTGGATCAGATGCTCCAGCATCCGGCGCACGTCCGCCGGGCTGCGGCTGTTCTCCAGTCCGAACAGTGCCGCCACCAGGTTGCGGGTGCTGGGCAGCGGATCGCCGGCATAGCGGTTCTCGTCCAGCAATAAATAACGCAATTGCGGGCGGTAGGCCTCCAGACCGCCCGGGATCGCAGCGATCAGGTCGCCTATCTCCGTGTGGGCACGCCAGGGGCGCTCGCCGTTGTAGAGCACCAGCGGCAACACCGGGGGTAGGTTGCCTTCGGGTGTCAACTGCCCCGTCTTGATGAGATCCTGGTA
>DATMFX010000421.1:0-3418 GCA_035555995.1 Hyphomicrobiales bacterium
CGTCGGCGGGAGACACGATGCTGTTGGGCGCGGCATCGATCGGGCGGGCGTCCTCGCGCAGCGCGCGGGTGAAGAATTCGTTGAAGCTGCGATAGGCCAGCGGATCCGTCTGCGCCGCCTCGCGCATGTCCACGCCGTAACGGCGCACGAACCAGCGGATGAACGGCCCCTTGATCCAGGATTTGCGGCTGGCGGCGGCGCGGCCCACCAGACGGGACAGCAGATGATGGGGCAGCAGGTGCTGCAATAGAACGAACAGCATGGATGGGGTCTCGTTGGCAGTGGTTCAGGCGAGCACTTCGATCGGCGTGTCGGGGAGGTTGCCCCATTCGCCCCAGGCGCCGGGGTAGGCCTGTACGCGCTGGCCCAGGGATTTCGCGGCCAGGTAGCTGAGCCCGGAACGGTGGTGGCTCTGGCAGTAGGTGATGATGCGTTGTTCGGGTGCGATGCCGGCCGCCGTCAGTTTGGCGCGCAACTGATCGGCGGGCAGCAGGCGCAGATTGCGCGCGTGGTCCATCAGTTCCAGCCAGTCGATGTTGACCGCGCCGGGAATGTGGCCGGCGCGGCGCGAACCGGAACGCAGCCCCAGGTATTCCTCGCGCGACCGCGCATCCCACAGGCCCACGTCATCGCGGCCAAGCGCGTCCATGACGGTTTGCCGATCGGCGATTGGGTCTTCGTGCAGGTTCAGTTCCACGGCGGTGGGCTGCGGCGTGACGATGGCGGTGGTGATGGGGTGGCCTTCCTTGAGCCAGCTGTGCAGGCCGCCGTTGAGGTAGGAATGGCGCGTGTGACCGATCACATCGAGTGTCCACAGAAAACGTCCGGCCCAGCCGCCGCCTTCATCGTCATAGGCCACGAGGTGGCGGTCGGGCGTGTAGCCGATGGCGCTGAACAGCGCGGCGAGCTGCGCCGGTTCCGGCAGTTTGCCGGGTGCGGGCGGCACGCCGCACAGCAGCGCGGTGGGGTTCACATGCACCGCGCCGGGCAGGTGCAAACGCTGCCAGTGCTGTTCCTGGCACAGGTCCACGATCAAGAGCGCGGGATCGTCCAGGGCGGCGGCAAGCGCGGCGGGTTCGAGCAGAAGCGGATAGGGTGTGGTCATCGGCGGGCTGAAGACTGCATGACGGGGCCACCGGGGCCGGAAAGCACAATGCTACTACAGGCTGTCGCGAATGAGGCGAAAGCTCTGCATGCGTCGCGGATCGATGGCGCCATTGGCCAGGGCTTCCTGCAGTGCGCAGCCGATTTCGCCTTCGTGGCGGCAGTCGCGAAAACGGCAGGTGCCCAGCCAGGGACGGAATTCCACGAAGCCCTCCAGCACCTGGCGCGCATCGATGTGGCCAAGGCCGAATTCGCGGATGCCGGGCGAATCGATCAACTGGCCGCCGCCGGGCAGATGGAACAGCCGCGCGGCGGTGGTGGTGTGGCGGCCCTTGTCCTCGGCCTCCGACAGCGTGCCTTCCAGCGTGTTCACGCCGGGCAGCAGCGCATTGACCAGCGCCGATTTGCCCACGCCGCTCTGGCCCACGAAGATCGTGGTGGTGCCACTCAGGAGTTCCTGCAACTGCGCCAGGCCGTCGCCGCGCTTGCTGGAACAGCGCAGCGTGGCGTAGCCGAGCGAGGCGTACAGCTCCAGCAGGGCATCGAGCGTGGCAGTGGTATCGGCATCGCGATCGAGGTCGCTTTTGTTGAGCAGCAGCAGTGGGCGGAAGCCGGCGGTTTCGGCCGCCACCAGGTAGCGGTCAATCAGGTTGTAGTGCGGCGGGGGCTGCGGCGCGATTACGATCACCATGGTGTCGATGTTGGCCGCCACCACCTTGCGTTCGCCGCTTTGGCCATGCCGCTGCAGCAGCGAACGGCGCGGCAGCGCCGCCACCACCACGGCGGTGGGTTCGCCCGGCTGCAGCACCACCCGGTCGCCGCTTACCAGCGCCTCGAGATTGCTGCGCTGGAAACAGCGCAGCACCTGCCCGGCCAGGTCGCCGTCGAGCACCTGTACTTCCAGCTGCTTGCCGAAGCGCGACAACACCAGGGCGGTGCAGGTGGGGCCCGTGGCGTCGGCGTCAGCCTCCAGGGCCCGGGCGTGAGCATTCTGCTGATGCTGGATGCGGGCCAACTGCTGTTTGCTGAGCTGTTTTCTGGACATGGCCGCATATTAAAGGCGGCTACCCCTTGCTACAATCCGGAGCATTCGCCTTTCGAGTAGTTTGCCCGCATGGACAAAAAGCAACACCTGATCTGGATAGATCTGGAAATGACGGGCCTGAGCCCGGACACCGATCGCATCATCGAAATCGCTACCATCATCACCAATACGGATCTGAAGATCGTGGCCGAAGGCCCGGTGATGGCCATTCATCAATCCAAGGCGGCGATGGACGGCATGGACGAATGGAACCAGCGGCACCATGGCGCCAGCGGCCTGATCGAGCGCGTCAAGGTAAGCCCCTACGACGAAAGCGAAGCCGAGCAGATCACCCTCAATTTCCTGGCGCAGTACTGCGACCAGCGTTCCTCGCCCATGTGCGGCAACAGCATCTGCCAGGACCGCCGTTTTCTGGCGCGCTACATGCCCACGCTGGAAGCCTTCTTCCATTACCGCAACCTCGACGTCAGTTCGATCAAGGAACTGGCGCGGCGCTGGCGGCCGGATCTGATGGATGGATTGAAAAAGGAAGGCACGCATCGCGCGCTGGAAGACATCCGCGATTCGATCAAGGAACTGCAGCACTACCGCGAGCATTTTTTCCTGACCCGCCGGCCCTAGCGGTTCGCCGCAAGACAGCGCCATTCTGGAAAGTCATTCCAGAATTGGAATTCTTGAATATCGTTCCAAAAGACAACCCCGGACCGGGCCTGTACCGATGCAATCTGGGGGAATCAGCGTGCACCGCAGGCCCGGTCCGGGACCGAGATAAGGATGGCTCGAAGGAGGGGGCTTCTTGCTCACCCGCGTAATAGTAAGCAAGTAACGGGCCACAATTGCCGGTGCGTTCCAGATTCAGCCCGGACGGCGTTCCCTGACGCGAAAATAGTAGTAGATGAAGTAGCCGAGCCAGGACAGCAATACCGACGCGGCGACCCACCACGCCTTGTTCCCGCCGCTGGCGCGCTTGGAGAAAAGCGCGGCCACGCCGGGCAACACCAACACCATCACCACCGGTGTGATCAGCAATAGATTCCAGAGTAGAGGCGGCAGCATGGTGTTTCCTTAAGTGACGTTCCAAAAAAGAAGCGTGAATAGGGGGAACAGTAAAGTGATACCTAACGTTTCATCAAAAATCGCTCAAGCGGTTCCGACTGATCGGTACGGACGATGGCGGACACTGTCCGCCCGCCTCATGCCAGGAGCGCGTCCAGGGTCTGCGGCAAGACGGTGAAATCGGTGAGCACGGCATCCGCGCCAAGTCCTTCC
>DATMFX010000422.1:0-6177 GCA_035555995.1 Hyphomicrobiales bacterium
CTGCACGTGGGGCAGTGCGAGCCGGGCACGGCGAGGTTGAAGCGGGCGAATTCGCCTTTCTGCGGCGGCGGTTCCTGCAGTTCCAGGTATTCGTGGCATTGGCGGCGCCAGTCGCGCGCCATCATCACCGGCAGACGGTAGATCACCACGTTGAGAAAGCTGCCCACCATCAGCCCCAGGATCAGGGCGAAGATGAGCAGCAGGGTGGGGTGCACGGCAAAGAATTCCGTGTAGGTCATTCAGCAAGGTTCCTTATCAAGGCGCGGAAGCCATCTCAAAAACTACTACGCGGGCGTCCGGCGGTGCTGTCAGAACGCCGCGCCAAGCTGGAATATCGGCAGGTACAGCGCCACCATCAGCGCGCCCACCAGCAGGCCCAGGATCGCCATCACCAGCGGCTCGACCAGCGTGGCCAGGCCATCGAGCGCGTCGTTCACCGCCGTTTCGTAATGACTGGCGCATTTGTCGAGCATGGCATGCAGCGAACCGGATTCCTCGCCGATCGCCACCAGTTGCAGCAGCATCGGCGCGAACAGGCGGCACAAGCGTAGAGCATGCGTCAGCGCTAAGCCAGTGGTCACGTCCTCGCGCACCTTGAGCAGGGCGTCGCGATAGACACTGTTGCCCGCCACCGCGGCGCTGGCCTGCAGCGCTTCGACCAGGGGCAGGCCGGCGCCCAGGGTGGTGGCCAGCGTGCGGCTGACCCTGGCATGGATGGCTTGCCTGAGCACGGCGCCGCACAGCGGCAGGTGCAGGGCCAGACGCTCGAGTCGTTCGCGCCAGGCTGGCGAGCGCGCCAGCAATTGTCGGAACGCCGCGATGGTCAGCACGCCGCCCAAAAGCAGCCAGTGCCAGGCATTACCCACCGCATCGGACAGCGCCAGCACGCCACGGGTGAAAGCCGGCAGTTGTGCGCCGAGACCGGCATAGGAGGCGGCAAACTGCGGCACCACCTTGACCAGCAGAATGCCGCTTGCCAGCAAGGCCACCACGGTCACGATCAAGGGATAGCGCAGCGCTTTCTTCAGTCTGGCCTTGAGCGCCTCGCTGCGTTCCTTATGCTGCGCCAGGCGCTCCAGCATCAGATCCAGTGTGCCGGATTGCTCGCCGGCGGCCACCAGGTTGCAGAACAATCGATCAAAATGGCGGGGATGCTGGCGCAACGCCTGCGACAGCGCGGTGCCGGTGGCCACTTCCGCGCGTAGCTTGTGCGCAAGCTCGCGCAGTGCAGCGGCCTGCAGCGCTGTGGCGGCGATGTCGAAGCTTTGCAACAGCGGAATGCCGGCCTGCATCATGGTGGCGAGCTGCCGCGTGAAAAGTGCCAGGTCGGCGCTGCGCACCTGGCGCGGGGTGAACAGCGGCACGGCTTTTCTGCGAATCCGCACGTGGCGCAGGCCCTGGCGTTGCAACTGGGCCTTGAGCAGCGCCGCCTGCGTGCTACTGGTCTCGCCTTCCTGCGGCACACCGCGCGCGTCCTGTGCTCGCCACGTGAAAATCTGCGCTTCCCGTGCGGTTGCGGCCATGACATTCAGCCCAGGCGCTGCGCTTCCGTCAGGCTGGTGAGGCCCTGCGCCGCCTTGTCCAGCGCGGCGGTGCGCAGGTTCCTGTAGCCCGCTTCGCGCGCCAGCCGGGCAATGTCGGCGGCGGCGCCCTGTTCGGTGATGGCGGTGGCAATGGCGGGGCTCAGCGGCAGCATCTCGTAGATGCCCACCCGGCCCTTGTAGCCCTGGTGGCAGTGGCGGCAGCCCACCGGCTCGAACAGTTGCAGGTCATGCACGGATGCCTCGGTGAAACCCGCCTGCAGCAGCGCGTGGGGCGAGAGCCGCTGCGGCTTGCGGCAGTGTGGACAGAGCCGGCGTGCCAGGCGCTGTGCCACCACCAGGGTGAGTGCGGCGGCGACGTTGTAGGGCGCGATGCCCATGTTCAGCAGCCGCGTGAGCGTTTGCGCGGCGCTGTTGGTGTGCAGCGTGGACAGTACCAGATGGCCGGTCTGCGCCGCCTTGATGGCGATTTCCGCCGTTTCCGTATCGCGCATTTCGCCCACCATCACCACGTCCGGATCCTGCCGCAGAAAAGCGCGGAGCGCGGCGGCGAAGCTCAGGCCCACGCGCGGGTTCACCGCCACCTGGTTGACGCCTTCCAGGTTGATCTCCACCGGATCCTCGGCGGAGCAGAGGTTGCGTGTCTGGTCGTTGAGCATGCCGAGGGCGGCATAGAGCGACATGGTCTTGCCGCTGCCGGTGGGACCGGTAACCAGGATCAGCCCCTGCGGCCGTTGCAGCGCGGCGAGCAATAGTTGTTTCTGCTCCGGTTCGTAGCCGAGCGCGTCGATGTTCCAGCCGGCGGCGTTGCCGTCGAGCAGCCGCAGCACCACCTTTTCGCCCCAGAGCGTGGGCAGGGTGTTGATGCGGAAATCCACCGCCTTGGCGTGCGCCAGCTTGAGCTTGAAGCGGCCATCCTGCGGCACCCGGCGCTCGGCGATGTCCATGCTGGCCATAATCTTCAGCCGCGCGCCGATGCGGGCGGCAAGCTGGCGCGGCGGCCGCAACAACTCCCTGAGCACGCCGTCCACCCGGCAGCGCACCCGGTAGCTGCGTTCGAAGGGTTCCCAGTGGATGTCGGAAGCGCCGAGCGTGATGGCGTCGAGCAGCACCTGGTTCACCAGGCGCACGATCGGTGCTTCGTCGCTGCCGTCCGTGGTTTCTTCGCCTGGCGCCTCTTCCTGCACCGCGAGGCTTTCGAACAGCAGTTCGCCGCTGCCGTAGTCCTGTGCCTGTGCATCGCGTTCGAGCACCCCGTTCAGCACGCGCTGCAGCTTGTCGTCCTCCACCACGACCAGTTCCAGGGCAGCACCGCTTTGAAAGCGGATTTCATTGAGCGATTCGTGCCGGGTGGGGTCCGCCACCGCCACGAACAGCCGTTTGCCGCGTTGCCGCAGCGGCAGCACCGCGTGCTTGCGGAGCAGCTTGGCGTCGAGCGTGGCGACCAACTGGCGGTCGGGCGTGAGGCTGTCCAGGTCCAGCAGCGGCAGGCCGAATTCGCGCGCGGCCAGCCTGGCGATGACCAGGCCGGGCAGGTGGCCCTGTGCCACCAGCCGGCGCACCACCGAGCCGCCCTGCCGTTCGGCCTCATGGCAGGCTTCCTGTGCCTGTTGCGGCGTCAGCAGGCGCTCGGCCACCAGTTTGCGGGCAAGGCCGGCCAGGGGAGGGGCGGACACCGCCGGGGGCCGGGTGGGGGTGGAAGACGGGCGATCCATGCGCGCTGCCTGCGATGAGACGGGAAATATCCGCAGTGTAGACGGCCTGGGCGCATTCGCCACAAAAGTGGGGTTGCGGTGACGCCCGCTTGTCTTGGCATAATAGGCCCTGGTTGGGCGCGCCGCCGGGGCTGCGCCCGCGCGATCAAGGATAGCGAATGAAAGGCTGGCTCGAGCGCCTGGTGCTGCTGGCGGCCCTGCTGGGGTTGGCCTTGCCTGGCCAGGCCCAGGACGCTGCCGTGGAGCGGTCCATCGAACAGGTGGCCGGCAATGTATACCGCTTTCGCAGCGACAACCACTACGGCGTGTTCCTGGTAACGGACGCGGGAGTGATCGTGGCCGACCCGCTGTCGACGGAAACCGCCGCCTGGCTGAAGCAGGAGCTGCGCCAGCGCTTCGCGCAGGACGTCAAGTACGTGATCTACAGCCACGACCACTGGGATCATGCCACCGGCGCCGCCGAGTTCGAGGGCGCCACCATCATCGCCCATGCCAACGCCGTGCCGCACATCGCCGCGGCCACCGCCGCCATCGCGCCGCCCGACATCACCTTCAGCAGCGAGCTGGACCTGCGCCTGGGCCAGGGCAGCGTGCACCTGTACTACCTGGGAGAAAACCACTCGGACAACCTGATCTTCATGGTGTTTCCCGAGGAGCGCGTGCTGTTCGCCGTCGACGCCGTGGCGGTCGATACGCTACCGTTCCAGAATTTTCCCGATACCGACATCGACGGCCTGATCGGCGCGCTGACGGCGCTGGAACAGATGGACGTGGACGTGGTGGTGCCCGGCCACGGTGCCATGGGCACGCTGGCCGATCTGCGCGCGCACCGCGAATACCTCGAGGATCTCAAGGACCAGGTCACCGCGCTGCTGCGCGCGGGCAACGCGGACGCCGTGATCAAAAGCCGCGTCGATCTGTCGCGCTACCAGCAATGGAATGCTTATGAGCAGTGGCGTGAAGCCAACATCGAAGGCATGATCGCCTACGTCAAATCGCACTACAGTTTCTGAAGACCCGTAGCATCTTACCCACAAGCACAACAAGAGAGGGGGAACCCCAATGAAAGACGCACCCACGTTCAAACCGCTGCTGCTGTCCCTGGCGCTGGCAACCGTTACGCTTGCCTCGTGTTCGGGCGGCGCGCAGGACGCCATCGACCTGTCGGGCAGCTTCGACGGCTGGCGCCAGGTCGGCAATGCCAACTGGCGTATCGAAAACGGCGAATTCGTGGCCAACAGCGGCAACGGCCACCTGGTGACCAATCAGAACTTCGACAACTTCCGCATCACCGCCGAGTTCTACGTGGATTCCGGCGCCGCCAACAGTGGCGTGTACATGCGTATTTCCGATCCGGACGATATTCGCGACACCAACGCCTATGAGGCCAACATCTGGGACGACCGCCCGGACCAGGATGGCCGTACCGGAGGCTTGGTGCATTTCGCCGCCCCCACCCAGGCGATCGATGCAGCCGGGCAGTGGAACACCTACGACATCACCGTGGATGGCGATCACATCGTGATCAATCTCAACGGCACCACCGTGGTGGATACCCACGACAGCAGCCATGCCGCCGCCGGGCCGATTTCGCTGCAGTATGCCGCCGGCGAAGTGCGTTTCCGCAACGTACGCATCCAGCCGCTCTGAGGGTGAAGGCCCCGGGCGCATCGCGTCCGGGGCTTGTTTGATTGGTGGTTATTCGGATGAGGAGGTGCGGAAGCGCATGCTGAAATCGGTGGCGCGCACGTGCTTGGTCAGCGCGCCGATGGACACGTAGTCCACGCCGGTTTCCGCCACCGCCACCAGCGATTCCCGGCTGTAGCCGCCGGACGCTTCCAGCTTCACCCGCCCGGCGGCGCGCGCCACCGCGTCGCGGATCTGCTCCAGCGAAAAATTGTCCAGCATGACGATGTCGGCACCGGCGTCGAGCGCCTCGTGCAGTTGTTCCAGGTTTTCCACTTCCACTTCCACCGGCCGCCCGGGATTGAGGTGCTGCGCGCTGTGCACCGCGGCGGCGATGCCGCCGCAGGCGCTGATGTGGTTTTCCTTGATCAGGTAGGCGTCGAAGAGGCCAATGCGATGGTTATGGCAACCGCCTTTGCTCACCGCGTATTTCTGCGCCAAACGCAGCCCCGGCAGGGTCTTGCGGGTATCCAGTATCCGGGTGTGGGTATGGGCTACCAGGTCGGCGTATTCACGCGCGGTGGTGGCCACGCCGGAAAGCGTCTGCAGGAAATTGAGCGCGGTGCGTTCGGCGGTGAGCAGGGAACTTGCCTTGCCGTGGATGGTGAACACCTCCGCATCGGGTTTCACCTTGTCGCCATCGTCCACGTGCCAAGCGATGACGATGTGCGGATCCACCTGGCGGAACACTTCGTCCACCCAGGGGCGGCCGCAGATCACGGCGGCTTCGCGGCAACGCACCACGGCGCTTGCCTCGCGGCGGGGAGGGACCAACTGGGCGGTGATGTCGCCGCTGCCGATGTCCTCGGCCAGGGCCGTGGCCACGGTTTCCTGCAGCCCGGTAAAGTAGAACAGTTCCTGCATGTGCTTGTGCCAAGTGTTTGGAAAAGCGGCATTATAAACGGCTCTTGGCATTGGGGGGCGCAACGGCGCCGGTGTGATGGCAACCAGGCCCTTGAGACTGGCGCGCAGCTTGCCTAGCATAGCCACTTTGTCCATCGTGGATACGGGTTGCATGCGGATCACCAATCACCGGCTGGAGGAAGCGCACTGGTGCCCTTCGCCAAATTGCGACGCACGGCCGGATCCGGATGACGTCAGCCTGCTGGTGGTGCACGGGATCAGCCTGCCGCCCGGCTGCTACGGCGGGCCGCACGTGGATGCCCTGTTCAGCAATTGCCTGGATCCTGCCGCGCACCCGTATTTCGCGACAATCGGCCATTTGCGGGTGTCGG